>NZ_SMMD01000664.1 GCF_009711475.1 Fulvivirga aurantia | reverse complement strand
AGAAGAGGAAGCGATTTCATCATTGTGACCTTTCAATTATTAAGATTAATCAGTAATTCATCTTTAGAGCCATTTTGCTACCGGTATATTTGAAGTAGTTTTTATCTAAACCAATACCTTTTTTGAAGCTGATTAAATCTACATAGCGGCCTCCCATACTTCTATCGCCAATTACAGTACCTATAGAAAAAGAGTTTAGGCCTCCGTTTACGGTCATTAAACTCAATATATTCATCGAACTAAGATCTACAGTAACATACATCCATATGTTTTTTGTATTATGCATTATCATTGTGGTGTAGGCAAGTTTACCATCCTCGCTTCGAAGTTTTTCGAAGTATTTCTCCACAGGCAAAATTTCTATTGGGAATTTATATAAAGAGCGGGCTTCATCAGCCTCTATCTTTAAAGTTTCTTCAGCTACAACCAAAGTGGTTTCTTCAAGCTGAGCTATATTTTCAGAGATATTCCATAGCGACTCGTCTCTTTTATCTTTCCCTTCAGCAGCTGCCGATATATATTTTTGCATATTATGAAATACGAATCGATAATCTATTTCATCCATCGAATCATTTGGCAGCATTATTTTAAAGAGCCACTTATTTTGATCAGGGAGCAGTGCTCTAAAAACATATCCCTCGATATACACTATGGTATTTACAGTGTGTCTTCTTCCTCCATAACTTATGTCGGCTTTTAGAATAGCATATTTTTCAGCGTTCTCTTTGGTTACTAGTAATTCATCTATCTCTTGAGTAGTCATGAATTTTATGTCCGTGTGGAGCTGCCAGTATTTGGCTGCAAATTCCTTTATACTCTTATTAGCAATTTCAAGGTTTTTTAAATACAAATCTCTGGACTCAGGGCTTTTCTTAAATTCTTTCAATATGTCTTCACGTGGCTCTCGGAGCTCGACCAACAACTCTCGGTTAAGAAATTCCTGCGCGTGTTTTTGTTTTGGCATATCGAATTGAGCCGATCCTGATAGAGGGTTTAGAATAAGTATAATTAGAGAGAGAAAGATGATTTTGTTTGTCATGAGGTTAGAAGCTTAGAGTTTAGCTACTAAGAAAATAAAATATTAGAATAATTTTATTATAATATTTATAAATTTTGAAACGTCAGTGTTACTCTAGTAAAGTAAACGTACTTGTAAGACCTACACTAAAATTTCGAGGTAGCTTATGAACACCAAAAATAGCTCTACTGTGAGTGCCTCTACTTTCTAGAATTTTAGAAAACAAATCAGAAGCCCCATCAGCCACTTTGGGAGACTCATCCCAATTTTCAGCTGATTGAAAATAAATATCCAGGTGGTTTAGGCCTTCTATATGATCAAATCCTATTTTCTTATGCACTTGAGCTAACACATTGAGCGCGCAAAGCTGTAGGGCCTTATACCCGTCTGCTGTAGTCAGATCATTTCCCAGTCTCCCGGTATATAGATACTCACCATTATTAATCGGAAACTGAATGGCTATATAAGCCACTTTACCTCTCACATTGACTGATTGGTATGAGCCTCCAGGGGTAGAAACCTCAGGAAGCTCAAGCCCCATATCTTCTAGAATTTTAATTATATCCATTAGGGTACATCGGCTGTAGATAGATTCCATTTATCATTGTCGTAGTAATACCTGATTGCCTCTCCGGTGAGCGTATTCCAAACCAGGACTATTCTATATTGTCCGCCTTCTAAAGTGTAATATTCGTGATAAGCCATCATGATTTCACCAATTTGTCCGGAAGATTTGAGTGGTGCGGCTGGTAGGCTAGCTGTAGACTCATGCCACTGATTGTTGTCATAATAATAACGGATCGATTTGCCAGTTTTAGTATTCCAAACCAATACAATGCGATACTGGCCACCTTCTTCAGTGTAATATTCATGATAGTCCATCATAATCTCACCTTCTTGAGAGGGGTTTCCTAATGGGCGAGCTGGTAAACTGGCTGTAGACTCATGCCAGTCATCATTGTCATAATAATAACGGGTAGATTCTCCGGTTTGTGTATTCCATTTAAAGGCTATTCTATTTTGCCCGTTGTTGTAAGTGTGATATTCGTGATAATCATACTGATAAAGTTGAGCTTGCACGTTGCTTACTAAAGGGCAAATAAGGCCAAGGATTACCCAAATTAATAATAAGTTTTTTGATTTCATTTGGTGGATTTATGTGATAAAGCTATCCCACCAAGTAAAGGAATTATTAAAACTTATTATTACAAAAACCATACTTAATTTCAGATCATAATTGGTTTATTGATGAATGGAAATGTATGATTTTCCAACCGTCTGTAGTTTTATGCCATATCTTAGTCACAACCTCGCGTTGTTTTTTTTCTGCAAGCTCAATGACTTTTATGGTGTGGACCACTGATGGTGACATCACGTAAATGTCTTCGGTAATTTCACCTGCTTTTTCGAAAGGCCTGGGTATTCTGCTACAAAAATTTTGTATAAACTGAACGGATGGTGCTTTGCGTCCGGCTGCATAAAAAACGACATCTTCATCAAAAAAATCAGCCACTTTCTCGCATTCACCAATTTCGAAGGCGTTTTGCTCAGCAGCACTCAGTTGCTCAATTTCTTGCTTTATTTTCTCTTTTTCTTTCTGAGTAAAGTTTTGAGCTATGGCGGTTGAAGATATCAACAATAAATACAGAAATACGATTAATCTTGTCATCTGAATGGGTTTAGGTTTCTATTGGCTTTGTGTAATCTGAGGGCAACAGGTTACCGTTGTGGCACAAATATTTTATCTATCCCTAAGGCCTTTACCTTCAAATATTTGTGGTAAGTATTTTTCAATCCTCGATTTTCTGGTCTGCGATTGTTTTGCTTGTGAAAAATATAGTAGATAGCCTCGCTGTCTGCCTGGTGTAAGTGCTTTAAAAGCGGCCTTAAAGTCAGGGTTTGAATTAAATTTTTCTAATAGCTCCTCAGGTGTAGTATAGTCAGCAGTTTTCTTCATAGGAATTTTTACGCCTGCTTTTTCTACTTCTATAGCTTCGAATATATAAGCTTTGATCGTAGATTTTAGTGATGAGATTTCGTCTACATTTGTAAACCTGATCTGTCGTGCGGCCTGCACATTTTCAGTCTGTTGTACCAGTATATTCTTATCGTCTTTTAGTAATGCACCTTTATGAAAAAGTAGTGCACAAAAGTCCTTAAAACCGTGGATCAGCACAATGTTGTGATTTTTGTAAGTGTAGCAAGGGTGCATCCACTTCAACTCTTCTGTTAAGCCGCATTCTAAGACAATTTGCCTTAAAAGCGTCATCTCCTCTTGCCACTGTTTAGCTTGTTGTAAAAATAAATTGACCTTGTTATTCATAATCTGAGCATTAGAATAACAAGGTAATAATTAGAAAGGAAAATAAACAAAAAAGCATCGCCAGACTCTGACGATGCTTAAACACACTTATTGCTTAATTAATGATATATGGTGGAGAAAATTTGAGGCTATCATAAGTTTCGTTTGGATTCCAAATGGTAAAACTCGTGCCTGCTTTATCAAAGAATAATTGTCTCTTTACCTCAGTGCCACCTCCTCCATCACCCTGAAAGTCTATGCGGCAAGCCGCCCCAACCTGATCAAAACCTATGCCTACACCAGCCCATTTTGAAATAGAGAGGTCATCTTTCCAGGTAAATTTTTTATTCTTCAATTCGCAATGGGCATAACGACTACCCGGTTTTACAAAATAATGGGTGATAGTTCTATTAGGGTCAAAATGCCTACAAGCTGCTTCTAAGCCTTCTCCACTAAAAGGATAATTGGGGGAGGTATCCCAATACTCGTTTGTGTTATAAATTCTAACAGCTCCATCTTTTTCATCATATGGGCCGAGAGGTTGTGAGAGATCTACGTCACATGAAGGAAGCCATCCTGTATTTAGAACAATGAAATTAATACCGGACTTATCGAACAGGTATATTTTAGTGTTTTGAACCCTTGCAGCAGCACCTATTCCATCAAATATAATTTCACCCAAAGGAGCGTTAGGATCTTTGATACTATACTCACCCAATATTTCTCCTTGTGTACCCTTAAACCAAACATACTTATCGCCCTCATGATTAAACATAACTGCATTAGAACAGGCAATATTTGAAGCAGCCCCTATGCCTGGTTCATCATCATCTGCAAACACATCTATAAGTGCCTTGTAAGACTGAGGTGGTAAAGTGCCTCTCAGGTCGCATTGTACGATATTATACTCAGTGGCCAGGTTCGTACTTACGATTTGATCAGGCCTTTTGGCACTTCTTACGGTATAAGAAAGTGGAACACCTGTTCTTATATCTGTACTGTTGGCCAATCTTTCGGCTAATTGCTCAACAGAAGGCTCCGCAGCAAGCTCAAAAGATCCTTTGGCATCACCACCATAGGCGATAACCTTTATTTTAAGATTTTTCAGAGATTTAAAAGTTTCAACATCTACAGAGCCTGATGCCGAATTACCAAATTTACTGTAAGACACATTGAGTTTTGCATCCATTTCTTCTCTTGTTGATGTAGACTCTACTAGTAGATAGAAAATGCGTCCGTAGGTAACTGAAGAGATGAACGTAGCCGGGTTATCACTGGCTACGTAAGGGGAGAGGTCTTCCGGAGTTACACTAGGGTCAAAGAGCTCCTCTACATTGGTAGGGAAATCATAAATCATCGTGTAGTAAGACTGCTTTAACTTCACTAAAAATCTGTTATAGCTTTTGTCCTGGCTGAAGGACATGTTAGCTTTGGCCTTGGTGGTCCACGTTTTTAAAGTCAAGCCCATCTCCAGTGCTAGTTGTGTTTCCGATTGCACATTGATAATATCTAATTGAAAATTGGCCGGAACCACATCACTTGCATTTGCAATAATTTCATTCATGGCAGTACCGATGCTACTTCGGCTTACTTCATCTACAGAAAAGGAAGGATTGCTCCCAGTGTTTAAATCGTAGGATATAGTGCCCCCACCTCTCTTTACTACAATCGGAGACGGAGTGGCATCATTTAATGATTTACCTTGTAGTAAATTACCTGGATATATTACCTCAACATTTGGGTTGAAGAGCGGAAAATTCGAATTTCCACCAGTGACGCTCATAGTCTTTTCGCTACAGACCCACCGTGTTTCTATTTCTTCACCTCCTTCTGTCGTTTCGGTTCTATCTTCTTTGCCAATTTCACTGGCTGATGTTTCATTCCGGGTTGTTGTCTCTGGTACATCCTCAATTTCACCTTGAGATAGTACGGCTTCAAAGGTAAGGTCAGTAATCGGGTCGGTGCCGGGGTCATCACTAGTACATGACAGG
>NZ_SMMD01000286.1 GCF_009711475.1 Fulvivirga aurantia | reverse complement strand
AAAGTTATGTCTCTGAGTGACGTTCTAATAGGTTTTATCACTAAGCTAACAAGGCTTCGGTGCCTCAGCCTGACATAATCTATTGCTGTAATAAATAATTTCGTTAGTCATTCCTGATGAAGCGCAGCGGAAGTCAGGAATCTCATTGTATTTAGGAGATCCCTGCCTACGCAGGGATGACGCCACGGAAGATAAATTAGCCTTAAGTCTAAAGCATGTAGCTCCCCAGCTCTGAAAAACTCTTCGCTATCGCTATGGGTGAGGTTCTAAATAGGTTTATCATTAAGTAAAACAGGCCTCGAGTGCCTCAGCCTGACATAATCTATTGCTGTAATAAATAATTTCGTTAGTCATTCCTGATGAAGCGCAGCGGAAGTCAGGAATCTCATTGTATTTAGGAGATCCCTGCCTACGCAGGGATGACGCCACGGAAGATAAATTAGCTTTAAGTCTAAAGCATGTAGCTTAGATCGCCCACGCAATTAAACATCTGACTTCTTCTACAGAAAGTGTACTCCTTTCAATTTCACCATTTGGCTCCAACAGATCACTGAGATATTTAAGTGCCGGTTTAATCCATGATTTGGAATTTTCTGTTTGATTTTGAATCAATACAGTCATTTGATAAAGAGTTGTAAGCTTTTGAAATAATACGGAGGCCGTAAGCTGCAGTTGATCACCCTCCATAGATGACATACTCCCTAATTTTGTCTTCAAATTTCTAAGAACACGGGCCATTAATTCTCGATGTTCGTCACTCTCCTCAACAGATTTTTCTATTTCTGCAAGCATCACAGCTAATCCATTACTTTTTTGAGATGCCCGCAACATATCTAAAATCATAATATTCCCGGCTCCTTCCCAGATGGGCAGTACCATGATATCGCGCATCAGCTTTGGCATTACACCATCTTCAATATAACCTATGCCTCCCATAAGCTCCATGCTTTCTCTCACGATGTAGACGCCCTTTTCTGCCGACCACTTCTTCACCATTGGAGTTAAAAACCGGATGAGCTCCTGAGCTTCTTCATTACCACTGTCAGCAGCGTCCAATGTTTCAATGGCTTTCCACGTCAGGTAAAAATTGGCAATGTGAAGACTTCCCAATTCGTATAGTTTTTCTCTTATCAACACATGCTCAATGGCCTTTTTCCCGAATGTTTTCCTGTTCACTAAAAATTGAAAGGCCTCAACTAACGCTCGCCTGGCAGTAGAGAGGGCAGCAACCGAATTATATAACCTACTCAGGTTGATCATTTCTGCCATTACTTTAAAGCCTTCAAACTCGTTACCTACGAGCTTGCCCACTGTGTTATTCAGTTTACATTCAGCACTTGCCATTGATCGTACTCCCAACTTATCTTTCAACCTAACCATACCCAAAGGATTAGGCGAGCCATCAGGCCTTGTTTTTTCTATCATGAAAATAGAAAGACCTCTAGTACCAGCCCGATCTTCATTGGTGCGAGCCAAAGCAAATATTATCTCTGCATTGGCATTACTACAAAACCATTTTTCT
>NZ_SMMD01000271.1:547-1435 GCF_009711475.1 Fulvivirga aurantia | reverse complement strand
ATTTACCTTTACCTACAATCAAGACAAAAAAGAGGTTTTAATCATCGAAGGTGTGAGACAGCACTGGAAACCACACCCACTACAGGTAATTAAGGCTGACGTAGGTTTTATAAATCGGAAAAGATTTAAAAGTATCCGACTAGCAAATGCTTTTGTGGTAAGTAACATTCCATATTATTGGAAAAAGGGTAGAAAAGAGAAATGGAATTAAAAAGAAGAAGATTACAAGGTGTATTAAACATTCTCAGTTTTAATAGACACTTTTATATAATAGGTTTACTTGTTTTAGCAATTCTAATTTTGTTACTCTCTTACCTAAGCTGGCCATTATTTTGGATATGGATTCTGGTTGGAGCTTTTGGGTATGGTTTAATAGCGCCTCTCTTAGTCTCTGCTTATGTTTATGACCTTTCTGGTTATTACAATTTCGACTGGTTAGCACACAACAACATTTCTCAATCTAACCCAAAACATATCGCTAATATCAATGCAGGCTTTGATGAAACCAGTTTTATATTAAAAAGTAAATTCCCTGAAACAGAGATCTCTGTATTTGACTTTTACAATTCTGAGAATCATACCGAACCAGCAATTGTCAGGGCTAGAAAAGTAAGCGCTATTTACCCAGGCACCAAATCTATTGAGTCAAACTCTATCCCTTGCGAAGACGAGTCGCTCGATCTAATATTTTTACTTTCTTCAGCACATGAAATAAGATCATATGCTGAAAGAGTAAGTTTTTTAAAAGAATGCAAAAGAGTTCTCAAGTCAAGTGGCAAAGTAATCACCGTTGAACACCTAAGGGACATTCCAAACTTTCTAGCATTCTCAATAGGTTTTACACACTTCTTTTCTCGTAGGGAGTGGATGAGTGCGTTCAATGAAGCT
>NZ_SMMD01000271.1:0-381 GCF_009711475.1 Fulvivirga aurantia | reverse complement strand
ATTTTTAACTGTAGTAAATAGCCATTATGCAGAAGCATTTACAAGTTATTGGTATTTTGTTGATTACACTTTCATTTGTTCATCTATTCTTCCCTCGATACATGAAGTGGAAACAGGAGTTGAGACTTCTGAGCTTAATCAATAAGCAGGTAATGATGGTTCATACTTTTTTTATTGCCTTAGCCGTATTTTTAATAGGCCTACTTTGTATTGCTTCGCCTAATGAGCTGCTCAACACATCGTTGGGCAAATCAATTACTTTTGGCTTAGCTGTCTTTTGGACTATTCGACTTATAATTCAATTTTTCGGCTACTCAACAAAGCTTTGGAAAGGAAAGACCTTTGAAACCACAGTACATGTAGTATTTAGTTGTTTTTGGA
>NZ_SMMD01000324.1:317-1755 GCF_009711475.1 Fulvivirga aurantia | reverse complement strand
ATATTTAAAGGCTTAGGATCTTATTCACTGACATTATTTGCAGGTCTGATGTTTATGATCTTCGTATTTTATCCAATAATCGTAACAATCTTCATCAAGAAGCTGAGCTATAAAGAATTCTTTAGAAATATAAGCCCGGCACAATTCCTGGCATTTTCTACCAGCTCTAGTGCAGCTACACTACCGGTTACAATGGAGTGTATAGAAGATAACATGGGTGTTTCTAAAAACGTAAGCAGCTTTGTATTACCAATAGGAGCGACTGTGAATATGGATGGTACCAGCCTCTATCAGGCCGTGGCCGTTATATTTATGGCTCAGATGCACCTGGTAGACCTTTCGCTGGGGCAGCAATTGACTATTGTTTTAACAGCAACCCTAGCTTCTATAGGGGCAGCCGCTACACCAAGTGCAGGCCTTGTGATGATGATCATTGTATTACAATCAGTTGGACTCAACCCGGCATGGATTGCGATTATTTTCCCGGTAGATAGAATATTAGACATGTGCAGAACTGTCGTGAACGTTACAGGTGATGCAACTGTTTCTACTTTGATCGCAAAATCAGAAGGAGAATTGCCCAAATACTCGTAAAAAAGGGAACCTTTGTAAAAAATCAGTGTTGACTGTATTAAATCGGCAATAAAATGGAGACGAAAGAGATTAATAACGACCGCATTATAAACATTTACATGGAAGCCAATCCTAACCCAAACTCGTTAAAGTTTGTGGCTAACCTTATGCTCACAGATGATGGGCAAAGCTTTGACTTCCCTGATAAAGAAAGTGCTAAAGACGCGCCTCTCGCCCAGGAATTATTTAATTACCCTTATGTAGATCGTGTATTTTACATGAGCAACTTCGTGACAGTAACGAAGAAGGAGGATGTGATTTGGGAAGAAGTGAGAAACGAATTGAAGGAGCACATCAAAGCTTACTTAGAATCAGGTAAGCCAATCCTTAATAAGGTAGTAGAAGAGCCATTGTTCAATGAGAATGACTCCGAAACTGTAAAGAAAATAAAAGGAATATTAGACGAATATGTAAAGCCGGCTGTTGAAGGTGACGGTGGAGCTATTTCGTTTCACTCATATAATGAGGGCGTTGTAAAAGTATTATTACAGGGCTCATGTAGTGGATGCCCATCATCTACTGTAACGCTTAAAGCAGGAATAGAAAACTTATTAAAAAGAATGCTTCCTGAAATTAAAGCTGTAGAAGCGGAAGGCGTTTAGTCAATGTACAATTAGCAATTAACAATGTGCAATTAACTGCATTGTTTAAAGATAATGAGAAAGCCATTTCGGAAACGGAATGGCTTTTTAGTTTTATCGGCTTTACTTCACTCAGAGCGCAGCGAAGAGTCTCGTTCTATATACCTGTAACAATACTATTCGTCTTCCTCACTCCCGCATATCGGAAGTTACTTGAATCTAGT
>NZ_SMMD01000324.1:0-307 GCF_009711475.1 Fulvivirga aurantia | reverse complement strand
GATTCCATCCCTCCAAGGGATGGAATCAATTTGCTTTACTAAACTCCGTGATTATTCTATTTTATAATGATAAGCAACTCTGAAAGTTGTCATTGCGGACTTGATCCGCAATCCCGAAGTTACTATGAGACATCTTTGTAAACTTAACATCACTCAGAGTGCAGCGAAGAGTCTCGTTCTATACCTGTAACAATACTATTCGTCTTCCTCAAACCCGCATATCGGAGGTTACTTGATTAGAAAACCCCACGAGTTCCAGATATCTATTCTCAACTAAATTGATTCCATCCCTCCAAGGGATGGAATC
>NZ_SMMD01000089.1 GCF_009711475.1 Fulvivirga aurantia | reverse complement strand
CATGAAAAAACTAATACTACCATTAATTCTGCTCTTTGCCATGCCTGTAATAGGCTGGTCGCAGTGCAATCCATATTATGATATAAAAGTGGGGATGGTGCTGGAAACGACCAGTTACAACCCTAAAGGTAAAAGTGAAGGTAAAACTGTAACTACGATAGAATCCTTTGACCAATCTTCTAATGGCTGGGAAGCTGTAATGAGCATCGAGGCCTATGATAAAAAAGATAAGCTCGTATATGAGCAAGAAGATGTAGAGATGACATGTGAAGATGGCGTACTCTCATTGAACATGGATCGCTTTATCCCTGAAGAAACCATGCAGGCTTTTAAAGACATGAATATGAAAGTGGAGGTAGATAATATTGAAATACCTGATAACCTGGAAGTAGGTATGATACTCGATGATGGCAGCGTGACGATTTCTGGCGATTTACCAATGACGA
>NZ_SMMD01000270.1 GCF_009711475.1 Fulvivirga aurantia | reverse complement strand
AAGCGCTGTTAGCATAACTGATATCAAGATCAATTCGCTCGTCTACCGACATTTCAGCTCTACCACGCTTAGTTACCTGCCACAAGCCTGTAATGCCTGCAGCTGCCATAAATCTCATAGCGCACTGGTCTTTGGTAAGTTGCTGAGCCTCATATAATGGCAATGGTCTGTTACCAACGATTGACATATCTCCTTTAAGCACGTTTATCAACTGAGGTATTTCGTCTAAACTTGTGTTTCTAAGGAAATTACCAAAACGTGTTACACGTGGATCGTCTTTAATTTTGTAAAAGACAGGATTACCAGACTTATCTTTTACTTCTACGTCACCACCATATTGGTTCAGGTGCATCACTTTGTCAAGATCTTTTTCTGCACCCTGGTCCATAGACCTGAATTTATAGAAGTTGAAGATTTTGTAACCACTTCCTGCTCTTTGAGAAATATAAAAAACAGGACCTTTAGACTCTAGTTTGATTATAGCAGCTATGATTAGCAACAGAGGGCTTAACATAATAAGCACACTTGCCGACACTACTATATCAAAAATTCTTTTTGCTGTAGAGATCTTATAATTAAAAGGCTCGATCTGAAGCTTTGTCTTTTCCTGAGAAAGCTTCTTCAGTACTTTAAGGAAATTAATCCAGTAGCTAAGACTTTCAGGATTAATTTCTCCTGAAATATAGTCGTCAGCTCCATTTTTAAGTACCGCCTTTTTGTGGTTCTCGTCAGTATCATTGCTGATAACGATCAAAGGAACGTTAAAGCTTTTCATAACCTCCTGGGCATACCCGGTTTGGCTTAACGTTTCGTTATTGATCTTCTCAGGGAAAAATAATACGGCATTTGGCTCAAAGTCAGGTTTGCTCTGTAGCAATTCTCTCAAGGAATATACAGAGTCAATGACTTCCGGCTCAATAAAAGATTTTTCTAAACCTCTAATTGATCCTGATGCGGAAATGCATAATAATTTTTTATCGATTAGCTGCTTGTTTTCCCCAGCATTATCTTTTTGAATTCCATCTACTGTAATTTGTTCATTCATCGCGCACTAATTTTATTTTTCTCGAGCACTTCATTAATTGTCTTGATCAATGCCGGAGGATCAAAAGGTTTCTCTAGAAACGCACTCGCACCAGCATCTATGCACTTTTTTGGAAAATTTTCGTCCAGAACACTGGAGAACATTATTACTGGAACTTTATTAAACGCTCCGCTTTTTGTTAAGTTTTCCAAAAACTCCAGCCCATCAATCTTGGGCAGTACAAAGTCGCACAAAATAATACTGGGTATGTTGCCTTCTAATAACCACTCCATAGCAGAGATTCCCTCTCTTTTAATCGTGACATCGAAGTCCTCACTCAATATTCTCTCAATTAACCAGCATAAGGGCTGGTCATCCTCAATAGCCAAAACAGAAGGTTT
>NZ_SMMD01000078.1 GCF_009711475.1 Fulvivirga aurantia | reverse complement strand
ATCTTAGCATTAAGCAACTTAACTCACTAAGTAATGATTGGCTTTTTTGAACACCAATATTTATCATTTAAGAAAAATCACCTTCGTAATCTTATTGCACTTGCTAAAGCAGATGGACACCTACATTCAGAGGAAGAAAAGATGCTTTACAAAATGGGGGAGAAATACGGTCTTAAGGACAGACAAATAGCTTCACTGATCAGAAGTAACAAACAAACGGACCTTCAAATACCAGAGTCTCACGACCAAAAGATGAATCAATTATACGATTTGGTAACTATGATCTATGCAGATGGTGTGGTTGAAAAGAGTGAAATTGAGTTTTGTGAAGACCTCATGGAAGACTTTGGGTTTAGAAAAGAGGTAGTGAAATGGATGATTGACAAG
>NZ_SMMD01000338.1 GCF_009711475.1 Fulvivirga aurantia | reverse complement strand
CACGACCAGCAACGAAATCGTGATAGATACGACTGGTCCTGTGGCTAATGACGATACGGGTAATATTACTGATGAAGACGTGGCGCTAAACATCAACCTGATTACGAGCAACGATGTAGATGCAACTGGCACAGTTGAAGCAAGTACTATAGTTTTAATTGACCCTAGTGATGCTTCTAACACAGCTGACAGTGCAAATCCTCTTGTGATTGTTGGAGTAGGTACTTATTCCGTTGATGCTGCTGGTAATGTAGCATTTACACCAGAGGCTGATTACAATGGTGATGCTTCTATCAATTACACGGTAGAAGATAACCTTGGTAACGTTTCAAATGCTGCTTTAATAGAAATCACAGTTAATCCGGTCAACGATGCACCGATCATCAACGATGATGCAGATGCAACAGACCCGGGTGTAAGTGTAACGATAGATGTATTGGCAAATGATACCGATATTGAAGGTAATAATCTGTCAAACCCTACAGTGACCGTCAACCCGACAAATGGTACTGTGGTAGTAAATGGAGACGGAACGATTACCTACACTCCAAATGCAGGCTTTACCAATGGAACCGACACTTTTGAATATGAAGTGTGTGATGATGGTACACCATCGGAGTGTGGTACAGCCACTGTAACGATTACAGTGCCTGATTCACCGCTTCCTCCTAATGCTGGAGACGATGTAGCTACCATTGATGAAGACACGAACGCAAGTGGTGATTTACTGGCTAATGATTTAGACCCTAACGGAGACAATCTAAATATTAACACAACCCCAGTAAGTGATCCGTCAAATGGTACAGTAACGATAAACTCTGACGGTACTTACAATTACGTGCCCGATGCTAATTTCTTCGGTACTGACACATTTGAGTACGAGGTCTGTGACGATTCAGCAACACCACAGTGTTCAATAGCTACGGTAACAATTACGGTTAATCCAGTAAACGATAGTCCTGAAGCTGTGAATGATTTAGTAAATACAGCTCTTGATACTGATGTTTCCGGAAACGTACTTACTAATGACTCTGATATTGAAAGTGATTTACTTACGGTAAATATTAGTCCGATTACAGGGCCTACAAATGGTACAGTAGTATTGAATGCAGATGGTACTTTCATATATTCACCTGATGGTGGTTTTACAGGTTCAGATACATTTACTTATCAGGTGTGTGATGATGGTACGCCTTCAGCGTGCGCAACGGCTACTGTCACAATCATTGTAGGTGATGATGCAGATGGTGATGGAATTGTTGATGACCTTGACCCGGATGATGACAATGATGGTATTGCAGATGCTGATGAAGATTCAAATGCTGATGGTGATAATAATCCATTTACCAATCCTGATGATACAGATGGAGATGGTATACCAGATTACCAGGATACAGATTCAGATGGTGATGGAGTAGAAGATTGGGCAGAAAGTGGAAGCGGTTTTGAACCAACTGGAAATGATAGTGATGGTGACGGTATTGATGATGCCTTTGACACAGACAATGGTGGACCAGGTTTAAATAGTAACCCTCAGGATACAGATGGTGATGGTACACCAGACTTTAAGGACACAGATGATGATGGCGATGGAGTACCAACTGAGGATGAAGATATAGACGGTGATGTTGATCCTACCAACGATGATACTGATGGAGACGGAATACCAAATTATCTTGATACGGATGATGATGGGGATGGTGTATTAACGGCAGACGAAGACGTAAATGAAGATGGTAACCCTACCAATGATGACACTGACGGAGACGGTACACCAGACTATCTTGATATTGATGACGATGGTGATGGAGTACCTACTTCAGATGAAGATGTAGACGGTGAT
>NZ_SMMD01000214.1 GCF_009711475.1 Fulvivirga aurantia | reverse complement strand
CTAGAGCTTCCCGGTACAAACTAAGATCATTTTTCTCCTCCATGGCCATATTTATCTTGGCGGCCATCCGATTTAATGCGAAGACAGGATACTGAGGATATTGGGTACAAAGTTGATGGAATATCGCAAATGATGAGCTTGGGTCTCTTTCCAATCTTATAAGGGCTGAGTAAAATCTTTTATGATCTACATGAGGAAGTTCTCTGACTCCAACCACTGCTGATTTACTTGGTTGGTGGATCGCATCTAGTTCTTTTTCATCTTTTTTGAAGTAAGCCAGCAACATCCGTGTTTGAAAAAGTTGTACTTCATATTCTTGTTTTTTCTTTGATACATTCTGTTCCCAGAACTCAACAATCCTTTCAATGTGACTTATCAATTCGGGGTATTGGCTTATTCTAAGCAGTACCTGTTGAACTTGAGGAACCCAAAGCGTTTCCTCCAGAAAGGATTTGATATCCGATTGTTGAATTTTTTCAATTAATCTTCTTTTGACCCCTTCCGATGTTATCCATTCTGCAATAGTCAAAATTTTAACAATATCCTGGGATTTAATAATAGCCTCTACAAATACCTCCTTATTTTCAAACCAATTTAAGGCTCTGGCTATTTGCGGAAACAAGGCCTCTTTTTCAGAATTTTTAAAGCCCCATTCTTTGTTGTAGTCAAATAAATCTATTCTGCCTTCCTCTGGAACATCCTTGATATGACTTTTTATGTAGTCAATGATTTGCTGTTCAATTCTTGATTTTATTTCCAGCAGGTCATTCTTTTCAAAACCATATGGGACAGTTGGCAGGACTAATTTGCGTAACACCTGGATTAGCACTCCAAGGTGCGTTCTTAATTTATCAGCAGTGAAATGATTTTCCTTGTGATAATATCCCTTTGTCGGGTTAAAGTAGAATCTAGGTTCAAGAAAACTGTTTAATTTTTGCTGCTTGTAAATGAAATATATCGGATAGAGCCATTCAATATATTCTAGCCTTTCAA
>NZ_SMMD01000449.1 GCF_009711475.1 Fulvivirga aurantia | reverse complement strand
CGTGATCATTTTAAAGATTTGAAAACTAATAAGGCGCATATTAAGTTAGAGAATGCTCATAACCCTGAGATAGAATATGATGAGTTTGTAAAGTTGTTGAGACAAAATTCATGGAAAAGTATAACCACCGACAGAGGCTTGAGTAAAATACTGAAGCAGGATAGTCATATCGAACTACCTGTTTTAGTGAAATGAAAAAGTTCGTATTTAAGTCAAAAATAGATGCAATTATATTGCTGCAAATGTGAAAGTATTAGTGTAAGTCTAGCGAAATTTAGAAAGGTTTTACATATGGAGGGAAAGGAAGATACGGGACTTACGCTTAATCTTGTGGAAAGAATGAAATAGTAAGGAGTCAGTATGAGCCTAGAAATTATTAAAAATTTGTATCATAAAGATTTTCAGCTTTTAGGATACGCAATAGATATTAATGACCGAAAATAATAGTGCAATATTTATTGTACCCAGATCGAGTTCAGCATGGGTAGGTTCAGAGGCAATTTGGATAACTGTTGCTGGTTGGGCCAGAGCATCTAAAAAAAAATTTGACAACACTATTGTAATCACTACTGATCGGGTAGCAAAACCAAATGAGGTGTTAGATTATCCACTAGGCAGTAACTATATTAAGAAAAAAATCTATAGGAGGAGATTTAAACTCCTTCCCAAGTTATTTAAAGTCTTATTTAAAGATATATTACAATATAAGTCTTCGAAATCCTCATCTAATTACCAGTCGTTCTATACCAGTTTTGATGATAAGCCTGCTTTCGTTTGGGAACAGCATGATATATTTCCAGGACCAGGCAGAAAAATTGCTAATAAATTTAAAGTGCCTCTAATAACATATGTGCATGCTCCGCAAGTTTGGGAAGCAGCCAAATGGGGAGTTCATAGGCCTGTTTGGGGTGACTGGATAGAAAAAAATATTGAAACCAGATCACTTTTACAGTCTGACTTAATAGCATGTGTGTCCTTTGAGGTAGAAAATAAGCTTATTCAAATGGGTGTTCCAAAGGAGAAAATTCTTGTTTCTCCGATGGCGGTTGATATAGATTTATTTGGGGCAATTAATAGGGATGAAGTACTACTTTCTAAATTAGGATTAAAAGGGAAGAAAGTATTAGGCTGGACTGGATCTTTTAGGAAATTTCATGGGCTAGATATTTTGATTGAGGCATTTAAGAATGTGTTAGACAAAGACTCTAATATCGCTTTGTTATTGGTAGGAGATGGGGGTGAGAGGGGAAATGTTGAGCAAATTGTAAAAGAATTAGGAATAGAGCAATCAGTCGTTTTTACAGGGAGAAAAAAATTTACAGAGATCCCAAGATATGTTGGTTTGTTTGATGTAGCCATAGTGAGTGCGCGCAGTAATGAAGGGTTTCATTATTCCCCCTTAAAATTGAGAGAATATATGTGTGCAGGTGTTGCCTCAATGGCTCCCAGAGCAGGAGAAATTCCACAAGTGTTTGATGATGGAGAAAATATACTGTTATATGAAGCGGGTAATATTAATTCTATTTCTGCAACTATTAAGAAACTGTTTCATAACAGAGAACTAAGAAATAATATTGCCATAAATGGTAAAAGACACATAAAAAAGACAGGAACATGGGAAGTAGAATTAAGCAAGACACTTTCTAAACTGAAAATTTTATGAAAATCCTCCAAATTATTCAACGTCCGCAACTCCGTGGAGCAGAAATATTTGCGTGCCAACTTTCTGAACAGTTAATAAAACTGGGCCATGAAGTTGACGTGGTATATTTGTTTGATCAACCTTCCTTTGATCTCGATTTCACCCTTAATTTTATTAGCCTTAACGGCAAAGAAAATAAACGATATAGGGATTTCTCAGCCTATAAAAGATTAAGTAGTCTTATTAAATCGGGTAATTATGATATAGTACAGGCTAATGCCGGAGATACTTTGAAGTATGCAGCATTTTCAAAAAAAATTTTTAGATGGAAAGCTAAATTGATTTTTAGAAACGCCAATAAGATGAGTGGATTCATCAACTCAATTCTGCATAAACGGTTGAACGCACTGTATTTGAAAGAGATTGATTACGTAATCTCCGTAAGTGAAAATTGTCGACAAGATATTATTCGACTTTATCCGCACCTTTCGAAGATATCTTCCACAGGAACCATCGGTACAAATAACTTCGAAGAGATAAAGTCAAAAGCTCTAGACCATAAAGGACCTATTTGGATTAATGTTGGCAGCTTCGTGCCTGAAAAGAACCATACTTTTTTACTGGAGGTTTTTAACACCTTCTACCAAAGAAATAATAAAGGACATTTGCTTTTAATTGGAGATGGTAATTTAAAATCTCAACTGCCTGAAAAACTGGAAGCTTTAGGCCTTTCTGATAGAGTGAGCCTGCTTGGCTTTCGCAAAGATGTAATTGCTCTTTTAAAGGCATCCGACATTATGGTAATGCCTTCTAAAATAGAAGGTCTCCCAGGCGTAATATTAGAAGCTCTATCTTGTGGGAAGCCTGTGGTAGCATCAGCAGTTGGGGGCATTCCAGAGGTGATTAAAGATAGTTTGAACGGTTACTGCATCAAGGAATTTAACGCAGATAAATATGTGCAGAAAATAGAAAAGATACTTTCAGATAAGCAATTGTATAAGATTATGTCTGACAATGGCCGTCAACTAATTAAAGATCAATTTCTAATTCCAGAAATTGCCCAACATTTTGAAGCTACCTATCAAAAACTTATCAACTGATAGTTTTGAGTTCTTAACTGGCTTTGCCCGCATAATTCATGATATTAACCTAGTACAGATTCAAGGCTTCTAACCTCTCAGATATAGTTCTC
>NZ_SMMD01000268.1 GCF_009711475.1 Fulvivirga aurantia | reverse complement strand
GGGAGGAGAATAACATACCCGCGAATGCTATAGTAGTTGGAACAGTTGCTGTTTTCAGGTTTCAGAAACGACTGAAGGAATGGTTACAGGTATTTAAAAATGCTTCCGATAAAGATGAAAATCTGTTTGCTATTATTGTAGGAGATGGCCCTTTAAAACAAGAGTTGGTTCAGGAAAGAAGAGAATTGGGGTTGGAAGGCAAAGTGCTTATGCCAGGCTTGCAAACCAATACAGTCAACTGGTTTTCGGCCATGGATGTGTTTATGATGACCTCCATATTTGAAGGCTTACCCATTGCATTACTTGAGGCTATGAGCATGCAATGTGCAATTGTAACTACGGATGCCGGGGGTGTTAAAGAGGTTGTGGGAAATAATGAAAGCGGTATGATGGTCAGTATAGACCATTGGCAGGATTTATCGAAAGAATTGACAAAATTGGTTAATTCGAATGATTTGATTTCCCAATTAGGTAATGCCGCTCGCCAAAGGGTTAGGGATTCTTTTAGCCTGCAGAGTATGGTGCACCAATTAGAAAAAATATACAAACGATTCCACTAACTCGTGGCTATTCTGAATTTATAACTAATGAAAATAAGACCTGCTATAGAAAATGATATACCGTCAATTGTTGAACTGTTAAAAAGTAGTCTTGGTGAGTCACTTATGCCTAAATCTGAAGCTTATTGGCGCTGGAAGCACATTGATAATCCTTTTGGTACATCTCCAGTACTAGTAGCAGAGCGCGAACATAAAATCATTGCCGTAAGAGCATTTATGCGATGGGATTGGCAGTACAATTCCAGTCAAATAAAAGCGATTCGTGCAGTAGACACTGCCACACATCCTGATTTTCAGGGTCAGGGTTTGTTTAAGAAACTTACACTTACATTATTGGAGCAGTGTAAGAATGATGGTATAGATATTATTTTTAATACTCCAAACAGCAAAAGTAAGCCTGGTTATTTAAAGATGGGATGGCAAGAGGTTGGAAAATTACCGATTCAGCTAAGGCTGAAGCGTCCTTTTAGTGTTTTAAAAAATAAATTTATCACAAAGCCAACAGTATTTGTTGAATTAGAAACTGATGCTTTTGATTTACAAGTTGCACTTGACAAATTTGACGGCAGTTTTCATTCTTCCCAAGGCTGGAACACTAGCCATTCAAAAGACTATCTTGTCTGGCGGTATGTTAATTTGCCGATGATAAAATACTATGGATACGCTACTAAAGACAGTCTGGTTATTTTTAGACTAAAACAAGGTGAGTTAGGTCTGGAGTTGCGTCTTTGTGATTGCTTAGGATTTTTTGATCAATTCGGTTCTATGATTAGAGACCTATATAAAAAGGTAGACTTTGATTATATGTCTTTAAGTGGGTTAGGAGCGGTTAAGCTTTCGGGCTTGCTTAGCAAAGGTTTG
>NZ_SMMD01000166.1 GCF_009711475.1 Fulvivirga aurantia | reverse complement strand
TTGGGATACTTACCTTTCTACCCATTCAGGTTTTTATCTGCTTAACTCAGAGCAGCTTTCTGAGAGTCTTAAATCACATCTAGATTCTGCCAGTTTGTTTGAAAATGAAGTAAAAACAAACAAAGTCAATACTCCGTATGATGCTGCTACATATCTGTCGGCTTATAATCAATATATACTTCCAGAAAAATACAAGAGAGCTAAATTTAAAAAACCTGATAAACTTGGTTTTAAATTTGGCTTTCAGTCTAGTTATTTTACCTCCTCTCCGCAAAATCTAAACTTAGAGGAAAAATCACAGATAAACCTATTACCAACCCTCGGCCTCAGGGGGGAATTTGGTCTTCTCTCCCTCAATGCAGACGCGTCTTATTTCAACTCACAAGTTATATACGATAGACACACAATTTCATATAATTCACTTATAATTTCTATCTATTTGGATTTAAGAGTTTTAAATGACAGGTACAGTTCTTTTTACCTATCCGGAGGGTACAATATGTGGTATGATGTAAACTCTGAAGTTACTAGCACAAGAACAACACCCACTGGCGATACATTCTTTGAGACAAATTCATTACAAAATAAAGCCAGCGCTTACATTGGGGGCACTTACATACGGAAGTTAAGCAAGAATAGACGTATAGTATTTACCTACAACTACTTAAGTACCTACGGTGAGATAGAAAGAATCGACCCTTTAAGTATAGCTCCAAATTTAGTAGACTTTTCATATCATAAAATTGGAATCACATACATGGCTATGTTTTTCTAGCCCTTATCTCTGATA
>NZ_SMMD01000124.1 GCF_009711475.1 Fulvivirga aurantia | reverse complement strand
TGAGCGCAGCGAAGCAACTTACTAAGTGATCTACTCACAGCTCAAGGCTAGAAGCTCACAGCTTCAGGCTCAGAGCCAATTGCCCATTATTAATTGCCCATTGCTCATTGTTAAATGACAAAAGCTCACTGCTTAAAGCTAGTGCTCTTTGTGCCTTGCCAATTGAAAATTATTAACTAATTTGATCTTTCATTCAAATCCTAAATAAACAGAACAATGAAACTGAGAAACATGAGAAAATATGCCTTATCTTTTGCACTACTTTTCTTTTTGGCCTTTTCTGGCGCTCTGATCTCTTGTGGAGGACAAGGAGCTAAAGAGGCAGATGAGAAAGCAGATACAGAACACCCGGCTGAAGAAGCTGGCGAAGAGCATCCAACTGAAGGTGGAGACGAACACCCATCTGAGCACCCGTCAGAAGATGAGTCAGATACAACCAACATGGAGTAATCTTTCTTCATTCAAGATTTGCAAGCCGGACTTAAAAGAGCCGGCTTTTTTTATGGGCTGTAATATCACCAACAGGCTTCGAGCACCTCAGCCTGACACAGAGCTAAAAGCTTACAGCTCAAAATAGACTCTTCGGACTCCTAAGGTCGTCCTCT
>NZ_SMMD01000058.1 GCF_009711475.1 Fulvivirga aurantia | reverse complement strand
CCTAACATGCCAGTTGTATCGAAAAACAAAGGCCTGAAAAGAAATGTAAACACCTGCTCGGGCAGCGAGTAACTACTAATATCGAGCCCTGATGTAGCCTTAGACAATTCAAATGCCCTGTGTGATAGACTTAGCCCCTGAGTAACTTCTTCTCCCTGTTCAATGCCAACAACCCTAAGAACATCCTGATAAATAAATAAGAAGGCAGCAGCTGATATTGAAAGCATGGTCAACTTAGTACCCCAGCCTAACCCTCGGGAACTAAATACAAAACCAACCATAGTAGAAGCTAGTATCACAAACATGATGTGAGGACGGATATGATAAGTAATT
>NZ_SMMD01000765.1 GCF_009711475.1 Fulvivirga aurantia | reverse complement strand
TCCCTATCCCACAACTTTTTGGCATAGTCACTCATTGCCTTTAGTAGGTCGGCATTTTTGACATCTAGCCCTAGTGTTTTTACCTCTAATTTCAGAAGGAGCGTCATTCTGATTAAAGAATAGTTGTAGGCGTTTGTATCGATCACCAGGTAAAAGCTGACTGACATAATAATTAGAGGCCTGCACATTGCTTTCTGTCAGTAAGTCAGGCAGATATTTTACCCATTGTAAATTACCCCAATCACCATCACTCTTTTTTCTGATTACGTCAGCTGGTATGTAATTGGTGTTAGATTGCTACAGCCCAGTGATAACATTTTGATGTTGTTCATATCCTGCTCAAGACCTTTTTGCACGCCATCGGGGTGTCTGTATTCTGGAGTTTCACTTTTACTTGTATTCATGGCATAAGCGAGAGCAGCCATAGACGGGTTATTGAGCGATACTCCACCATCGACATATTTTTCTTTGTAGATAGGGAAGTAGGTGGGGCCGGCAGATGTCATTAGATAGAGGTCTACCAGACTTACTTCCATGTCCTTTTTGAAGTGACTATGAAAAACCTTGGGCCTATAATTAACAGGCTGATCGTCTGACTTTGGGTTTAAGTCGAAACTACAAACCATCAAATGTGTGTCTTCCTGATGTTTGTTATAAATGTCTTGTAAGGTAGCTGTACCGAAAATGTCTTTGAGAATTTTTTTGAACTTCTTGTTAGAGTAATCTGCACCAAGATTTTGCCAAAACCATCTCTT
Source organism: Fulvivirga aurantia (assembly GCF_009711475.1). Taxonomy (GTDB): domain Bacteria; phylum Bacteroidota; class Bacteroidia; order Cytophagales; family Cyclobacteriaceae; genus Fulvivirga; species Fulvivirga aurantia. Next base: position 6,779 of record NZ_SMMD01000765.1, on the reverse strand, counting down.
ATATCACCCAGCCTGTATCATGAAATATATCTTTGGCTTTATCCATGTACAAAGCCAGCATGTCAGCAGTTGAAATGCCATAGGCCAGACCCGTGCAAAGAATACCTCCTGTAGACGTTCCGGCCATAAGTGAAAATAATTCGCTTGGGTGTTTGCCGGTATGTTGATAAATGCAATCGAGAATTGTGGCAGGTATAACACCTCTTGTGCCACTTCCATCTATTGATAGGATATTAAAGTAACTCATTTTCTGCTTTTAAACTCAATTAAGTCAAAGCAAGAGTGTATTTCAATACCCAAGGTTGGGTATTTATGGTATTAAAAGAGGCCTGATGGTAGTGAGTAAGTTGGGGTTAAATGTCAATTAAATAACTCGTCAGAGTATGATTGAAACTGCTTTTGTAATGTGCAATAGCGCTTATTATCAGGAATCTTGATTGAGGCAAAAACTTCAGGATCAAAATAACCCGATTGCGTTTTTAAATAGATCAATCTTAATATTTCAACTAGATCAGCTTGTAATGTCTTACTTTTTGGCCTTTCCTTAAACCCTTCTAAGGCTTTGTCAAAAGCCACTAGTGCTTTTCGACTCATGTAATCTTTATATTCGCTTTGGCTTTCAAAATACTGCAGATCATCGTAAAATGTATAGATATGGTATTCCTCATTAAAAAGTATGTCATCAAATTTTCGTAAGTGATTTAAATGGAAAAGAGAGTCGTTGAGATTTTCTCTCACATAAGACCGCATGGCAAGGTACCTTTTTAGTTGGGCGATGTTTTGAGCAGACCAGATGTAATAATAGCCAATAGCGACACTTACAGTGGCATGAATGGCCGATCGGTCATTTTCTAACCTACTGAGAACGTCCTCTCTTGACACAGGTTCTCTTATGTAAAAGGTAACTTCAGTTTTTCTCTGTTTGCTAAGCAGTTCTTCGAAATTTTCCTGCTCTTTTTTACTTTGTAATCTTTCCTTCCAGTACTTCTTGCTTTTATTATGTTCTTTCCTTTCAGCCAACTGTTCAAAGAACAATGACCAGTTTTCTTTGGCTTGTATCTGAAATTTATCAGCTGAAAGACCTAGCTTTTTCTGGATCATCGCCTGAATGACCTGGGCACGTTTCTGGTGCAGGGCAGAATTATTGACGAGTTCACCTTCGACAGATGAATACCCGTGTATACTAATTTTTTTTAGTTGCTGTGGCTTATGATTTAAGAATTGCTTCAATTCTTCATCGTTTGATCCGGTCAGCACGGCACTGTTTTTAGCAAAATTTACCGTAAAGGTTTTTCTAATGATTTGATCTTTCGGTAATCGATAATTTGGGAGGTCGGTAGGTAAATCACTTGGTTTATATTTGGAAGAGAAATATTCCGGTGAACAATCAGATTGGGCGAATGCAATTCCGCTAAAGAAGCAAAGAATTGCAGCTAGTATCTTGTCTTGCATAAGTTTTAAAATTTACTAGCATAAGTCAATAATGTTAAAAAGGTACACTAGATACCCCAAATAAGTTTCCCGGATAATTAAAGGCCCTATTTATCTTTAACCAATCATTTTACCACTTTGTGTGTAAAACAGATTCCTGTTTTTTTGGTTATATGCATGACAAGATGTACTCAGTTTTTCTTAGTTTGCGGGATTATTTGGGTTCATTTAATAAGAATCTAACCAAAGACTGATCGTTTTTAAAATATGGGAAGTAGTAAGAAAAAAGACAAAAGTCTTTTTGTTGTTGGTATTGGGTCTTCGGCAGGTGGTTTAGATGCTCTAAGAAGCCTCTTAGAGAATTTAAACGCTACTTCCGGCAGATTTTGTATTGTTGTAGCCCAACATGTAAGCCCCAATTTTAAAAGTAAGTTGGTTGACCTCTTATCTTCTGTATGTGATTGGGAAGTGCTCAAAGCCGAGGACAATCAAGATCTTGAGTCAGACAAGGTGTATGTAACTCCCCCTGATTTTGAAATCACAGTAAAAAATGAAAAGATAAAACTTAAAAAGCCTGACAAAACTGTATACCCAAATCCGTCTGTAGATCATTTATTTACATCACTGGCAGCAGAATACAAGAATAAAGCAATTGGCATTATATTATCCGGAACGGGAAAAGACGGCTCTCAAGGTGTTATAGAAATAAAGAAAAATGGCGGCCTTACCATTTGTCAAGACCATGACGAAGCATCTCATACGAGTATGCCAGATTACGCTCTCAAAACTGGCAATATCGACATCGCCTGCGAAGTACATGAAATGCCGGGTGTTATTTCAAAGTATATAGAAACCGGAAATTTTGAATCAGCCTCACCGCCAAGAGATTCTTTAACAATAATATTGGACTTGTTAGAAAAAAAGTACCGAACTGACTTTGCCAAATACAAGCCTTCTACCATAGACCGAAGAATCGAAAAAAGAATAAATGATCTGAAAATTCGTGGCATAGATGATTATTTAATCTACATCAGAGATAAGCCTGAAGAATTGGAGAATCTATATCAGACCATGCTCATCGGAGTCACTGCTTTTTACCGCAATCCTGAGGCATTTGATGCCCTTCGAGAGAAAATGGAAGACCGGGTTATAACTTCATCAGATCAAAGTTTAAGGTTTTGGTCTGTAGGATGTGCCACGGGAGAAGAGCCTTATACCATAGCGATACTTTTAGCTGAGATTTTGGGTGAACAAATCAAAAACTACAATATCCAGATATTTGCTACAGATATTGATGAGTTTGCTTTAAGCTCGGCCCGAAAAGGAATTTACAGCCAGGAAGCTTTAGAAAGTATTCCTGCCAATTGGATTGACAAGTACTTTATTAAACGAGGAGATAGCTACGAAGTAAATAAGGTTATAAGACAAATGGTGCTGTTTTCTAAGCATGACATCACGCATGACCCACCTTTTGTAAAAATAGATTTCATCATCTGCAGAAACCTCTTGATATACTTTAAGCTTGAGTTGCAGAGAGAAATTATACCGATTTTTCATTATGCACTTAACTCAAGCGGTTATCTGTTTTTAGGTAAATCAGAAAATGTCGCTCAGTTAGACGACCTGTTCTATATGCCTGAGTATAACGATAAGCTATTTCAGAGAAAAGATGATACGACAATAAACAGGCTCAATTTTAAGTCATATATAAAACGACACGCTCAGCGTAATAGCACAGCAGATACAGCAAGCGTAACAGAGATGTCATTAGAGGAAATAGCCCAAGAAACATTGGTTAAAACATTTGAGCACCCCTATGTGGTATTGAACGCACAAATGGAAACAACCTATGTAAAAGGCTCTTTACAACCTTATTTAGACCTAAGTGAAGGTTCGCTTAATGCCAGTATTCTTAAAATTTTACATAAAAGCCTTCATACAGAATTGCGAGCTTTATTTGCCAAAGTAAAAAGGAGCAATAAGTCTACTAAAAGCAATATCATCAGGTATGAAGCTTATGACTCTGAGCTATACGTACAGCTCGTCATGAAGCCATTACTGTATAAGAAAAATGATAAAAGGTATTTCTTGCTCATTTTTGAACGAATAGAAAAAGATGAGCGCTATCCATTTTATGAAGATTCGCTGTCTGATGATAGTTTTAAAGATAGTATACGAGTTGTAGAGCTCGAGCAGGAGCTCAAAGCGAGTAGAGAGCACCTTGAGGCATTTACTGAAGAGCTGGAAACCAGTAATGAAGAATTGCAGGCCATGAATGAAGAACTTCAATCTTCAAATGAAGAACTGAAGTCTACAAATGAGGAACTCGAAACCAGCAATGAAGAGCTGCAATCTACCAATGAAGAATTGCAAACTGCTAATTCTGAGCTCAACCAGAGTAATGAAAACTTATTGAAGAAAGAAGAGGAGTTGCTTGAGAGTCAACGGGAGATTATGTCACTCAACAGGCGTTTCCAAATTGTATTGAGCAATTCCAGAATTTTCATTGCCTATCAGGACACAGACCTGAAATATATCTGGGTCTACAACCAATTGAAAGAGTATAAAGAAGAAGAGCTTTATGGTTTTTCTGATGAAGATATTTTTAAGGGGAAGGTTAATGCTGAGAGTTTTATAAACCTAAAGAAAAAAGTACTTAAGAATAAAAAAGAAGCCGAACAGGAAGTTTTTTTCAACGACCAATATTGGAGAATCAAGGTCAATCCATGGATTGAGGATGATGAATTAAGAGGTGTAATTACTTTGGCTTTTAACATAACTAAAGAAAAACAGGATAATCAGACCTTAGAACTTCGAAAGCAGAGTATCGAGTCTTTAATCGAGGGCTCGGGCAGCTATGTGCTTATCGTTGACACTAACTATAGCATACAGGTCATCAGCCAAAAACTTCAAAAAGACCTGCAGAAAGGGCAGAATGTAAGTGTCAGTATCGATGACTCCATTAAAAGCAAGCTTGAAGGTTATGAAGGTGTTCAAAAGAAATTAATCAGTCCAATACAAGAAGCCCTCAACGGTAAGAACAAAAAAATAGAACTGTTTGAAAGTTTCGCGTTTACTGACCATGAGCAATATTTTACATTAAATGCTTTCCCGATAAAAGGTAGTGCAGGCGAGATACTGGGTGCCGCGATTGTAGGAACTGAAATCACGGGCATTCTTAAATCAAAAGACAAAATTCAGACAGCACTCAAAAGAGGAGCGCATCTTACGGAGGAGGAATATTTCAGAGATCTTACCCTACAGATTTATGAGCTCTTTGGTTGCAAGTATACCTACTTGGGTATCCTCAATGCTGATCGCAAATCAGTAGAAACCACAGCTATCAGGATAAATGGAAAGCTATCTTCTAATTTTACCTACGAGCTGAATGGTGCCCCCTGTGGAGTTGTTAATTTCAATGATGAAATACAGATTTTTGATCAGGTGGAACAGCTTTTTCCAGACGACCCTAAACTCAATCGTTGGGATGCAGAAACTTATGTAGGCATCCCGATTTCTTCTCCGATCACGGGAGAGCTTCTCGGTATTATGGTTATGATTAGTGACCATAAACTAGACCTTACTACTGACGATGAGTACATACTCACAATCCTGAGCTTAAGGGCAGGGGCTGAGTTGTTGAGATCCCAAACCACTAAAGAACTGCAGCTAAGAGACAATCAGTTACAAAAAATTACCGACAACAGTCCTGACATTATTTGTGAGTTTCAAAGAGATAGTGATGGTACAGAGCGTGTAGGATACATCAGTAGAGCAGTTGAGGAAATATACGAGCTCACTCCTGATGAGTTATTTAATAATCCGAGTTTGTTGTACAGCCGTATTCATCCAGAAGATTGGCCAAGTTTTAAGAAAATACAAGACCAGAATAAAACCAATCCGGTCGCTTTTGAGTGGACAGGTCGCATTATTACTGCTAAAACGGAACAGGTAAAGTGGATCAAAATGTCTTCAAATCCAGAAATACTTCAGAATGGAGATGTAATCTGGAATGGCGTTATAGATGATATTTCTGATATCAAGAAGACAGAAAAAGAACTAGAGCAAGCAAAAGAGACAGCAGAAGAAGCAGCTATGGCCAAGGAAAATTTCCTGGCCACCATGAGTCACGAGATCCGTACACCGCTCAACGCTATTTATGGTATAGTTGAGCTGTTGCAAATAGATGAAAAAACCAAAGATTTAGCTTATCTTGATATACTAAAATATAGCGCTGAGAACCTATTGTCTTTGATTAATAACATCCTCGATTTCAGTAAAATAAAAGCAGGTAAGCTAGCTGTAAGCAAACGCCAGTTTAATATTCATGAATTACTCGACAATGTGAGTAAAACCATGAAGTTTCAGGCTGATCTTAAGAACAACGCCCTTATACTCAAAAAAGGAGATAAACTGCCTGACAATTTGTATGGCGATGAGCTTATATTGGCTCAGGTGCTCAATAACCTTTTGAGTAATGCCAATAAGTTTACTGAAGGAGGAAATATTACGCTATTAGCGGAGCAAACTAAAGAGACTAAGAAAACTGCCACTATACTCTTCGCGATACAGGATACCGGCTCAGGTATTGATACAGAGAAGCTTGAAGAAATTTTTGAAAAATTTGAGCAAACCACTCATGATAAGGCATCACGAGGTAGTGGTCTTGGGCTTACGATCACCAAGGCACTGCTTGAGTTGTACAATAGCCAAATTAAAGTTCAAAGCTCAAAGGGTACAGGTAGCAGATTTTATTTTGATATAACGTTTGACAAAGTCGGTATTGCCGAAAACGAAGGCCGTGAATCAGGTGAAGCTGAAACAAATAATCAGGATGCTGAGAAAACTAAGCATGTCAATATCCTGATGGTAGAAGATACTGAAGACAATCGTAAGTTAGTTTTGGCTTACTTGTCTAAACATGATTATATATCGGTTGACACGGCCGAAAACGGGCTTCAAGCCCTTGAAAAAATCAAGACAAAGAAGTACGACATGGTGCTTATGGATATGAGAATGCCAGAAATGAGAGGTGATCAGGCTACGGAAGTTGTCAGAAGCTGGGAATCTGACTATTTCAAAAAGATACCTATAATTGCTCTCACCGCAGATACTTACGGTATTAAAGAAGAAACAGGCTTTACTGATGTGATAACCAAGCCGTTTAAATTCAAAGACCTCTTGCATATAATTGACAAATACGGCCTGCAATATGACTTTAAATAAGAGGTGCAGATTGAGGAATAAAAAAAATAAAAATTTTTCTGTGGAATACTTTCAATAAAGAAAACAGCCATTATATTTGCACCACCTTAAACAAACGGCCCGTTCGTCTAGGGGTTAGGACG
>NZ_SMMD01000225.1 GCF_009711475.1 Fulvivirga aurantia | reverse complement strand
TTGTTTATGTATACAAGAAGAATAACACAAATAACGATAGTGCCTTCACAAAGTCAGACGTAGATGACTATCTGGAGCTTTATAAGAAATTTAAACTCAAAATTGCTGAAGCTAAAAGCCAGGGTTTAGACTCTACTAAAGAGTTTATAAAAGAATTTAACACATACAAAGAGCAGCTTAAAAAACCCTACTTAACGGAGACAAAAGTGGCAGAAAAGTTGGTAAGAGAAGCCTACGATAGATACAAAACTGAAGTTAATGCTTCGCATATTCTCATTAAAGTAGATGAAAATGCTTCACCTCAAGACACCCTATTGGCGTATAATAAGGCGCTAGAACTTAAACAAAAAGCAAATAATGGTGAGTCTTTTGAAATCTTGGCTAAACAATACTCAGAAGACCCAAGTGCTCAAAGAAACGGAGGTAATTTAGGTTACTTTACTTCGTTTCAAATGGTATACCCTTTCGAGACTGCTGCATATGAGACAAATGTAGGTGAGATATCAGACCCTGTGAGAACACGGTTTGGTTATCATATTATTAAGGTAGTAGATAAGAGACCAGCTCAAGGTAGCGTTACAGTGTCTCACCTCATGCTTAGAATGAAACCAGGTAGTGCTGATTCAGCTGCCATTCAAAACAAAATATTTGAGTTACACGAGCAAGCTATTGGTGGAGCAAATTGGGAGCAACTTGTTGAGCAATTCTCAGAAGATGTAAATAGCAAAACTAAGGGGGGTAAGTTACCGCCATTTAAAGTTGGGCAAATGCCATATAGCTTTCAGGAAGCTTCATTTGCATTAGAAGATATTGGAAGTATTTCAGACCCGGTAAAGACACCATACGGTTGGCATATAATTAGATTGGAAGACTATGCTTCTATTGATAGTTATGAAAAAATGGAGGCTTCACTAAAAAGTCGGGTAAAACGAGATTCCAGAGCCGAAATCAACAGGCAAGCCCTAATTAATAGGCTTAAAGAAGAAAATGACTTTAATTGGGTAGATCAAAATAAAGCATTGGTTTTAAGCTATGCTGATAGTTCGTTAACCAG
>NZ_SMMD01000168.1 GCF_009711475.1 Fulvivirga aurantia | reverse complement strand
TCTTTTAATAGCTGATCATTTTGCACCTAAAAACACAAATGAATTCAAATTTCTGTTCAACAACAACTTCGGCTCTTTTGCCATGAAAGCTATCAATAACAAGCCTGCTGAGCTAGGTTACTTCGGAGATACTAAATATGCAGCAAACACGTTGAAAGTAAGAAGATTAAAAGGTAACGCTGTAATCGAAGGTGGCGAAGAAATGATCCTACCTATGACTACAATGGTTGCCAGCATAGAAATTGATTAATGACATGAAAACAATAAGCACCGTACTTTTATACCTCTGCCTCATGATTGGAGCAATATTTTACGGAGGTTGCTTATTAAGAGAAAGACTTTTAAAGCGTATTTTTTAAAATTGGTTTAGGTTTGTAGGTTGCGAATAAGAGGGTTTCTGTGGTTAGAAACCCTTTTTTCATTTAAAGGCTCATTGTTTTCTGCTTGAGCAACCAACTTTCAGCTTCCTCGATATTTAGAAACACTGCATTGTTGAACCCTCGCTTTTTGCAGATAGACTCCCAAAATTTAGCAATTTCCAGATCAGCGTGATTTACAATAGTGCTCAGCACAATTTTCTGGAAAGTAGAAACTTTGAGTTCATAAAGTTTTACCAGATTGAAAGCTTCAGTAAGTGGCACATTGAAGCTAACATCACGATAATCGGCCATAATGTGAGTGGCTTTAAATTTTTCGGCCAGCTGTGATAGTTTAATTGTGCCGATAATTACCTGAGAAAAATTGTTTCTTATACCAGATGCCTGAATGAATAGGTAATCTTTACGCTGTTCT
>NZ_SMMD01000138.1 GCF_009711475.1 Fulvivirga aurantia | reverse complement strand
AAATTAACCACTTACGTCAAATACTTCATTTTCTACTACAACAAAGACTTTATCTCCTCTCTCGGGCTTCTGTTTTGCCAGTCCTGTAAAGGCACCAAATGCAGGTAGTAATCCTTGTCTTTTACCAAACCAAAAACACGGCAACTTTAAACCTTGCCGGCCTTTACCTCTAAGCACAACACCGGGGTGCACGTGACCCGCAAGATTATAGAGCTCATCAGAAAAATCGGTAAGTGGCTCATGCGACAAAAGAAGGTTATCTATAATGATAGGTTTTTCGTGGATGAGCATAGCGTGCTTGAGGTATTGATACTCGCTTAAAATATCATGGTTGCCCATCACCAATTCAAAAGATATTTCAGGAAAATTTTTCAGAACCTGACCAAAGACTTCCCACTCCTCATTATAATGACTATGAAATAAGTCACCCATAAATATTACCCTTGAAGGCTTTTGAGTCTGAATTGTAGTAATCAGCCTCTCTAAATTATCTTGATTAGGATTATTTGGCGCTGCAATGCCCGACCGTCTAAAGTGGTTGACTTTACCTAAATGAAGGTCTGCAAGTAATAAAATATTCTTTACTGGCCAACATACAGCTTTGGATGGAAGCAAAACCAACTCATTATTTTGTATCCTCACACTCTTTTCCACGGTTGCAAAAGTAACCAAACCT
>NZ_SMMD01000161.1 GCF_009711475.1 Fulvivirga aurantia | reverse complement strand
AAACACACAATCTCTGAATATCGCACGCGCGAGACAAACACACAATCTCTGATTTGGCGCCCTATGGCATCGCGTGTCTTTCTATGCTATTGAGAGTATTTAAATCTTACTAAGCCTCAAAGGCTTGGTAAGATTACCAATGATTATAGATGAAAATTACTTTTTCTGGCGCGATTGCATCGTGTGAATTATTGATAATTACTACTATATAACCAACGAACCTTAGTAGCCAGAGGATTAGAAAAGAAAGGATGGTGGCTATCTGTATTGATTTTAGCACTCGTTACAAACGCGCGCTAGTGGGGGTAACGGGGGTCTACCATCATCTTCAATACAGCATGGTGGTTGCGTACTTTCACTTTACGGCACACTTTGCGCCATTTGGGTTATATACTACTACATAATTACAATCCAAAACAATACAGTATAAAATATTAACAATAACGCCCAGATACCAAGAGCCAATTTTCCAGCGATACCCTTTTCTCTACTAAGATACCTCGTAAAAAAAGGAGAGTAAAAATATAACAACTTCAATTGCTCTTTATTGTAATACTTATCAAAATATACTGCATACTTCTTATGCCCATGAACATAATCAGGATTGGTCATTAAGATATACTTCCAATGCAGCCACCTCTTAATTAACAATATGCAAGTTAAAATGTATATCACTTTGTAAATTTAATTTAATCAACATTGGTTATTGTAGGGTGGGGACGAAGTTGTAAACTTGCTGCCTAGGGTAATAGAAGAAAGAAAATAATAAATAGTTGTCG
>NZ_SMMD01000112.1 GCF_009711475.1 Fulvivirga aurantia | reverse complement strand
AAACCTCCCGTTTTAGAGTCGTCTTTGTTTAAAAAATCGATTTTCAGCCCTTCATAGGCAAAATTCATTTTTCCGTTAGATTCGGTCTGATCATATATAAACTCAAAATCCAGACTTTTCAGTTGACCTTCCTCTATCTCAGTAAATGCCACATATTTCATCATCTGGTTAAATTCCGTCAAGTCCATAGGCTCAAGTTTTCCTTTTACTATGGTAGGCTGAGTCTGACTCAGAGGAAATGAAATGTCAGCATAAAACCGACTTGTATTCAATAAATTACATTTAGCCACCATTCTAGGTGGAGTGTCTTGTTTCTTATCATAGGTGTATAGATGAGATATGCTGCCACTCAAGTTATCAAAACTTACTCTGCCAGGTCCCTCAGCTTTTTTCACAAACTCTTCATATATGATAGTAGCTTCGTTTAATAAAATACTATCAACTCCAAATGAGAAATTGCTTGTGGCCAACAGCTCTTTTAACAATTTTGGGCGTTGGTTATCTGGAAAGGGCAATCGCTTGTCTCTAAATACCTGAAGT
>NZ_SMMD01000065.1 GCF_009711475.1 Fulvivirga aurantia | reverse complement strand
AAGATGAGTGGACTAGAAAGAATGTTAAAATTTGGGTTTGGATATATCTCCTATTTTATAATCGTACTCATTATTCACGGTTTTCCCATAGGATTTTTAACCGGTCTGTTCCCTTGTCTACTTATAAGCTTGTCGGTTTTATATTTTGGTCACATCTTGATTAATACGAAGGCTTAAGACTATTTACAACATCGAGTAAATGCCATTTCACTAACAATTTAACAACACATATATTCGTGAATCGAAAGAATTGATTAGTTTGTTTCTTAAATAGTCCAGATGCGTGCTAGCCGGATGTTGAGTATAGCTTAAAATAAAAACGATATGGCGGAAACGAAAACCAAAGAAACAGAAGCAGAT
>NZ_SMMD01000663.1 GCF_009711475.1 Fulvivirga aurantia | reverse complement strand
ATAGGGGTTTCTTCATTGACATAAATATACCTATACTTGCAGCAGTATGACAAGCGAAAAGACATACGATGTAGTGGTAATAGGTGGCGGACAAAGTGGGTTGGCTTGCGGCTATTTTTTGAGACGCTCCAAATTAAACTATGTGATTCTAGATGAGCAGGAAACTCCAGGAGGCGCCTGGCTCCACACGTGGGATTCTCTAAAGCTCTTCTCTCCTGCCGAGCATAGTTCATTACCGGGCTGGATGATGCCAAAGGCTAAAGAAGAGTACCCTTCTAAAGACCATGTGATACAATATCTTACAGATTACGAAAAAAGATATAAACTGCCCATTCATCGTCCGGTAAAGGTAGAGCGAGTTAGTAAATCAGATAAAGGGTTTGAAATAACGACAAACCAGGGTACTTATAACACAAAAGCCCTAATAAGTGCTACAGGTACCTGGAAGAAACCTTATGTACCAGAGATAAAGGACTTTGAACGCTTTGAGGGGCAATCATTACATTCCTCTGCCTACTCTTCCCCTGATCAAATTAATGGCCATGAAGTACTTGTGGTAGGCGGTGGAAACAGTGGCGCACAAATACTAGCAGAATTATCTAAAACACACGCTACCACGTGGGTAACCCTAAAGGAGCCGAAACTGCTTCCTGATGAGGTTGATGGAAGGTATTTATTTGAGTTTGCGACAAAGCAGTACAAGGCCAAATTAGAGGGTAAAAAGATCGAACCTGCAGGCTCCTTGGGTGATGTTGTAATGGTTGAAAGTGTAAAAGATGCCAGAGATCGTGATGTACTTCACAGTAAACGACCTTTTGAAGCCTTTTACGAAGATGGTGTGGTTTGGGCGGATGGCACAAAGCAAAAGTTTGATAGCGTAATCTGGTGCACAGGTTTTAAAGCCTCTCTAGATCACCTTTCCGGCTTATTTAATGGCACAAAACCTGCCAAAATTAAAACTAATCTAACCAGCGCTCAGGAAATTGACGGACTATGGTTGGTTGGCTATGGTAGCTGGACCGGTTATGCCTCAGCTACACTTATCGGTGTTGGTCGCACAGCACGACAAACTGCTAAAGAAGTAGAATCATATATCAAAGGTGAGTAACCTACGACTTACTTCTTCCACTTTATATTACACCCTTGACTAGGTATTTGGTCTTCTGTAATAGGATTCCCTTTCAGAAGGTCATCTAAAGCATTTCTCAGATCCTTGCCGTTGAGTTCTTTTTCATTACCTGGTCTTGACTCATCCAGCTGGCCTCGATAAACTAATTTTAAGTCTTTGTCAAAAACGTAGAAATCGGGTGTACAGGCAGCATCATAGGCTCTGGCAACCGCCTGAGTTTCGTCATATAAGTAAGGAAAAGCATAGCCCCATTTTTTAGCCTCCTCCTTCATCAACTCAGGAGAGTCTTCCGGGTAGTTCTCTACGTCATTGGAACTGATTGCTGCAAATTTTACTCCCTCAGGTATGTAGTCTTCTGCCAGCTTTACGATTTCAGGTTGTACGTGCTTCACATACGGGCAATGGTTACAAATAAACATGATAACCGTAGCCGTTTCGCCTTTTATGTCTTCCAAAGACATATTACGCTCTGTGATAGCATCAGGCAGGTTAAATGAAGGCGCCTCCGTCTCCAGAGGTAGCATATTTGACGGGGTAAGTGACATAGCTATTAATTTTAGGCTGCAAAACTAATAAACTGATTGAAACACCAAAAGTTTAATGGAATTGGGTCACCATCATGACAGTCAGGCTAAATACTTCTGCGTAAAGTCATGTAATCGATAAAGTAAGTAAGCCTGAAGCTTAAACTATTGCTATGTGGTTGATCTATAACCTGTTGAAAGTTCTTGGCAAAATCCGTTTCTGTATCTTCAGTAGAAAATAAGCTTGCATTTCTCCAGGCTACTGTAAAAAAGCTACCCGGTGCTACCTGCCAACTAAAATTCAAATCAACATTAAAGGCATTGAAGTTAATGTCATGGTTAGGCACACCATCACTATCCTCACCATTATAATCTTCCTCAGTGAGGCTTCCGTCTTCGTTGAGTTGATAAAAATCTTCGTAAGAAACCTTGCTCCACAAGTGTCTCACCCTTGCATTGAGGGCTATTTTATTTGTGAACGTATAGTTCAAACCAAGTCTATTTTCTGTATTTACGATATCCCTACCTCCAAACACAGTGGCCTCTTCTGAGATATTCTCATTTTCTCTCACCTCATCACTTACTGAAACATATCCAATGTCTTTCAGGCTTTCGCTGCGACTCACATTATACGTCACTGACAATTTATCGTTTACCCTAAGTCTTGAGAAGGCACCCATATATAAGTCTTTCTGCGACCACTCCGGCCTGAACCATCTACCGCCCCATACATTAAAAAACAAGGGTTTACGGCTATCAGTATACATTCTTAGATTAAAATTCCATGCCCAGGGCTGTACAAAAGGCAGCTCATTTCTCGATTCGAAAAAATCATTTTCGCCTTCCGGAATGAAATTAACACCATAGCCCACACCCCAGAAATTTTTAAACTGGGCATCTCCGTTATACCCCACATTGTAGGTGACAAACTCTCTGGGTTTATACAGCAGACTGTGGTTAAAATAGACCCTATGTCTCATATCGTTGAATATGGAAAACGGCTGAAATATATTGTAGCTTAATCTTGCTGAATGGCTTAGCTCATTATTTGACCTGATAAAGCCCATATCATTGATGCGGTAATTATCACTCTCAACATTTCTGCTCACACTATATTGCCATGTACCACTTACTTTAGAAAACGAGGCTGCATATCTATGGCCTACATCTGTCGTTTTTTCTCCTTCCGAGTCCGTATCAAATATAGAACTTATTGCTACCCGAGCGCCTACTCGGTAAGTATTTGTCTTATCATAAATTGATGCATCTGCCGAGCTTACATTAGCATCTCTTCCACCATCCGACCTTATTACACTTGTATTTATTACGCCAATACTTGAGTTATTTTTAAGATTTTGATCCACCACAAGTACATTATAGTTTGTAAGCGGGTCATATAGCACTTCTTCTCGGTTGTACACAGCATAAATGCTATCTTGCTGCTCCTCATCATAAACTTTTCCATATTGCAAATCCGGAACATCCACTTCAGCATAGGTTTTCCTGGTCAACCCATTAAAAAAACCTATACCAGTACCTTTTTTAGTTCTACCTGAAAGTTTCGTAGCATTAATCAACGGGGCATTTCCAGGTGTGCTTATTACCTCATCCTCATCTCCGGTCTCAAATACCAACCCTTTCGACTGCCCTACCCTTCTGGAGTAGAAAAGGCCTCCTCGATTAAAAATATCGGTATTTTCGGTAAAGAATGGTCTGTTTTCACTGAAGCGTACTTCAAAAGGTGAAAGATTAAGCACCTGGTCGTCTGACCTTACCTGACTAAAATCAGGGATGAGGCTTACATCAAGTGTAAAACTCTCATTTATCCCATATTTAAGGTCCATACCACCACTTATTGAGGCTTTACCCTCGGCAGCGGCTGCACTGTGATCGTACAAAGCCGTAATATAAGGTGAGAAAGAAAGTCTTAATGGCGGTTCTATGTTTTTTAGGCCAACCAATTTACCAGACTGGTTTACCAAACCTCTCACTGCATTGTCTACCGGGTTCCAGTAAGAGGTTTGTCTCATACGCTGAACATTGCGGTAAAGGTTTAGCCCCCAAACCTGATGCTTTTGCTTGGCAAACCTAATGGCGTAATACGGTATCTCAATTTCTACATTCCAACCGTCTTCATCTATTTTAACTGCACTTTTCCATACAGCATCCCAATTTCGGTCTCTTCCACCACCGGAGTAATAAATATCTGTCTGCACTCCTGCAGCACTCACTTTAAAGAAAAAAGCATTCTGTCCGTTATTATAGGTATCTAATAAAATACCAAATTCGTCCGCATTTTTACCATCATCGTCTCGTGCGCCAAGCTCTTGTAAAATTTGATCGGGCTGATCATCATAAAGTTTAGCCGCCACATAGATGCCTTTGTCGGTATACACAATATCAACAGCTGTTCTAAATTCTGACCGCTGCCCATTGTTGGGAGAAAATTCAGTAAATACCAAGCCATTATTCAGCCGACTCCAGGCTTCGTCATCAAGGTTACCATCTATTACTGGTGCCGAGCTCGATGGTATGGCATCGAAGGTCTTAACCTGACTAAATGAAAATATAGGTGTGAATATAAAAAATGCGGCCAACCAGCTGCCTACTCGACTCAACTTCATGCGCTTTTATTCGCTTATTAAAATACTAAATTTGCTACCTGTAAAGTAAAAAATGACTTCAAACATATAATTCTTTCCTTACGATCTCAACGGCAAATCACACCGAAGGGAAAGAAGTTTTTTAAATGGTAATTATTGTACAAATATGAAAATCGGACTTTTCTCAGATACACATAACCACCTTGACCCTAAGGTATTTAAGCACTTTGACGATTGTGATGAAATATGGCACGCTGGTGACATAGGCACAGCTGCCATAATTCACCAGCTTGAAGAGTTTAAACCACTACGCGCGGTCTATGGCAATATAGATGGTAAAGATGTCAGAGCGATTTGCCCAGAAGATCTGTGGTTTACTGTCGAAGGTCTCTCCATCTGGATAACACACATTGGTGGCTACCCGCCTAAATACAACCCTCGAACGAAACGGATATTAAAAGAACGTATACCTGATATTATGATATGCGGCCACTCGCACATTCTGAAAATCATGCGTGACCCTGCCAAAAATAATATGCTACATATAAATCCCGGAGCTGCCGGTATTCATGGCTTTCATCGTACTAAAACCTTGGTAAAATTCGACTTAAAAGCTCAGGAAATAAGCAATATGCAAGTCATTGAGTTAGGTAGTCGCACCTCAGGTTAATACAATAAAAAAACCTCAATCTTTCGATTGAGGCTAGCAATATTATTTGTAGAAAAGACTTATTTGTCGTCTTTCTTATCTTCAGTTTTCTTAGCTGCAGCTTTTTTAGCAGCAGGCTTCTTCTCTGCTTTAGGCTTATCTTCTTTTTTAGCCTCTGCTTTCTTAGCAGTAGTTTTTTTAGCAGGAGCCTTCTTTTCTTCCTTTGCAGGAGTTTCAGCTTTCGCTTCTTCTTTTTTATCAGATTTTTTAGAAGCGTTCTTTTTAAACTCTTCTTTTATCTTTTCAACATCTACAGTTTCGATAACAGGCTTGCTGTTAAGTCTCTGTATAGTTTCTTGTCTTACCCTTGCTACGGTTCTATTTCTTCTTGCTTTTCTTTTAA
>NZ_SMMD01000099.1 GCF_009711475.1 Fulvivirga aurantia | reverse complement strand
GTAAAGGCATGAATGCTATATGGTGTTAGCGGTAGTTTTAAAATGTGTATTTTTTCAATGCCCAAGTTCCATTAGCCAAAGAGTCCAGCGAGTAAAATAATTTGCCATTTTCGACTATGAAATTCGTGCTGGGCATACTGCAAAATTCATCGGTTTCAAGAATTAACTGATTGTCCTTCTGCGTCCATTTGCCAGTATCTTGGCTGTTAAAGGTTCCACAATATCGATCCTGATAACTGTAGTAAAACGTTCCATCCTCATTTAGTTGTAGTTTTTCAATTTGTCCAAAACCCGGTCCGATTAAATCTTTTATCCAGCGTATAAAGAAGGGTCTAGCTATGGTTCTACGTTCGTATGTTTCAACAATTTGAGCATTTGACTGTCCAAAAGATTGCAGTCCAGAAATTAGGAATGATATCAAAAAGATTCTATAAAGTTTCATTTTGTTGCCGCTATATTACCGCTAACGCACAGCTATGATGAGTGGGGGTTAGA
>NZ_SMMD01000223.1 GCF_009711475.1 Fulvivirga aurantia | reverse complement strand
CCTCGTATGAAGTTTAATGGAAAAGAAGTACTTACCTGGAGCTTGAATAACTACCTGGGGTTGGGTAACCACCCAGAGGTGAGAAAGGCAGACGCAGACGCTGCAAAAGACTGGGGGCTCGCTTACCCTATGGGAGCAAGAATGATGTCAGGTAACTCTGTTCATCATATTGAGTTAGAAGAAAAGCTTGCTGAATTTATAGATAAAGAATCTGTAATGCTATTAAATTACGGATACCAGGGTGTACTTTCTATTATAGACGCCTGTGTAGACCGTAAAGATGTAATTGTATATGATGGTGAATCTCACGCATGTATTTTAGATGGTGTAAGACTTCACATGGGTAAACGCTTTGTTTTCCCTCATAACAATATCGAAAATTGTGAAAAACAATTACAAAGAGCTAAAAAGATCACTGACGAAACCGGTGGTGGTATTCTTTTAATTACTGAGGGTGTATTTGGTATGTCAGGTAACATGGGTAACCTGAAAGATATCATTGCGCTTAAAGAAAAATACCAGTTTAGACTACTTGTAGATGATGCACACGGTTTTGGAACGATGGGAGAGACTGGTGCAGGTACAGGAGAGCATTTAGGTGTTCAGGATGGTATCGACCTTTACTTCTCAACATTTGCAAAGTCAATGGCAAGTATTGGTGCTTTCGTAGGTGGTAATAAGAGTATTATCGAATACTTAAGATACACTGTGAGATCACAGATCTTTGCAAAATCACTTCCAATGCCATTAGTAATAGGTGCAATTAAGCGTCTTGAATTACTAAAAAATCAACCTGAGCATAAAGCTAATTTATGGAAGATTGTTGATGCCTTACAAACTGGCTTGAAAGAGCATGGTTTTAATATCGGTACAACACAATCTCCGGTTACTCCAGTATTATTCCATGGAGGACTAGGTGAGGCTGCTAACATGGCAATGGACCTTAGAGAAAATTATAATATTTTCTGCTCAATGGTAATTTATCCGGTAGTGCCTAAAGACGTGATTATGTTAAGGCTTATACCAACA
>NZ_SMMD01000044.1 GCF_009711475.1 Fulvivirga aurantia | reverse complement strand
GTCATTGGTCCGATCGAAGTAGGCCTCGTGATAAATGATGGATTAAACGATAGTGATATATACCTAGCAACAGTCACTGTTGAAAAAGTAACTGGACTCGTAGAGGCAGAAAATCAGAGTATAATCTTTCCTAATCCAGCTTCTGATTATATAGACATCGTGAGCCAAGATACATTTTCACACCTGACGGTGATCAATTCTGCTGGTCAAACAATGGCTAAAAAAGAAATAAATAGAAACTACCGATTAGACATCAGCGCTTTACCTAACGGAATGTACATTTTAAAATTAGC
>NZ_SMMD01000156.1 GCF_009711475.1 Fulvivirga aurantia | reverse complement strand
GATAGTATCTTAGCTCCTTCCTCTTCTTTTAAAGGTGCTAACCTAACTTCTCGTATTTCAGCATGGTCGCAGTAAGAACAGCTATAATAGTTTTTCATTAGACCAGGCTCATCATGTGTAGGCTCTTTTACTACCTCTTCTTTATAGTCTTTTAAAGTTCTGAAACTACAATTAGGACAAACTAAAGCATGTAGATGAATGTCATATCGCTCTATAAACTTATGACCAGTCTCTTCATCGATCCACACATCATACTCATAAACCGCTTCTTCTTCATGTGCAATCATTTCTTCTGTAAGATGCACATCTTCTTCAGATTCATCAAGCAACTTCATTTGTTTACCGGTTTCTGGTGATATCCTGGGTCTAAATCGCAGCTTTGTCAATTTATCTTCGATTACTGAAGGATAGTAATATTTGAAATAGGCATAAGCCGCATAACCGATGGCCACACCTAATATGACGGATATAAATAGACCAAAAATAAATTCGAATCCACCTTCAGCAGCAAATAGCAGCTGAATGTAGCTATTCAAAAATAGCGCAGCACCTATTACTACACTTAGAAGCGCATACCAGAAGTATTTTGCTTCATTGGCGCTTACAAATTCGTACTTTCTTGAGTAGCTCTTTATCGTAAGCAGTTTGATGTAGTAAACAATTGTAATGAGGAGTGCCAGGCCTCCAAACACATAGGCAGCATTGAGCGTATATGCATGCCATTGATCTGTAAAGCTTGCAGAAGTGGTGGTTTCCAT
>NZ_SMMD01000288.1 GCF_009711475.1 Fulvivirga aurantia | reverse complement strand
TAAATAAGTCCAGAGCTACGTGTCACTCTGGTCGTTGTGTCTAATTGTATTAACATGAAAAATATAATTCTATCAATTATCTTTGTACTCATCTTTACTAGCTGTAAACAAGCCACCCAGAATACGACTTCTGAACTAAATAACATTAAGCTAGACTTTTCTACTGAACAAACTCAAGTTTATGATGCCTCTTACAGAATGATTACAAAGGTATCAGAGACAGAATTAAACGGAATTTTTAAAATCAAAATCAAAGAAAATGAACTTGCTGATTTAATATTTGAATTTACTAACAATAAATCAAGAGTGCCTGTTTTGGGAGAGATTGAACTGAACGACACAACTATTAGAGTCATGGATATGGATTCAGCCGGAATATTCATCAACGGAAACGTACATCCACAAATGCTATTTGAAGCCCTAATTCCGTTATCTTTTAATAAAAATTCAGATATAATACTAAAGATGCCAATGAGCGGAAATCATACAAGTGGTGATCAGTTTCTTGAAATGAAAATGACCTTCCCTACTTTCGAAGAGGACAGCATTTCCGAACATCTCAGATTTGAAGGAAAGTTTAGTGAATCAAAAACTTATGATGAACCCTTCGAGTATAAGGTAGATGTTTCTGGAACGGGAGAGTACGTGTACAATCAAGACAGCCTGCATTTTGACTATATTTCTCTTAGACTGAATATATTCACTAAAATGCTTGAGTCAGACATGTCTTCTTTTGTTAACCACTCGACTACTTTGAAATATCTCAGAACAGAATAACTGTAAATGATGGAGGAATTATCGGAAAGTTCATCTCATACCACTATTTACGCATACATGAATAAACTAATCTATCTTTTAATATTCCTCCTCCTCTTTTTGCAAGAGGCAAACTCTCAAACTCCATATGTGATTTATGAGAATTTCGAAATAAAGTCATCTGAACAAATGTATCGTGATCCAGCAATAGGCAAAAAATATGACCTGAAGAATCTGGTTGATGGAAATTGGAAAACAGCATGGGTTTACGAAAATATGCTACCAGAAGGAACTGCTAAAAATGACAATGAAAACCTAATTAGTCTCACCATAAACTTCCCTGAGGAGGTGGAAATTGAACAGATTCAAATATCCAATGGTTATCTAAAATCCCAACATTTATACCAGGCTAATAATCGCACTGAAACATTTATTGTCAAGTTTGATGACAATTCAAAAATGAGCTTAAACTGTAAAGACACTTTTGGACTCCAAACATTTACAATAAATAAAAAAAGTAAAAGAATAATTATTGAAATTTCTAATTGGAAGATGGGTGATAAGTACAATGATCATTGTATTTCTGAATTAAGAATCATAAGCAATGATAAAAATCTACTAACCCCCAAAGGATACAGGATCGAAAACAATGCCGGCTGGTATTCTTCTGATGTAGTGACTTTTAATGAATCAAATTCTGTAGACATGAGGACTTTTGATGCAATTAATGGCTTAACGGATCCTTTAATTACCAATGATCGCAAATTCATCTTGTACCATTCTAACTCTGATGGTTGCCAAATTG
>NZ_SMMD01000397.1 GCF_009711475.1 Fulvivirga aurantia | reverse complement strand
CTATACTTACTATTAACGTGCACTAATATATAAAATAAATGTCCATATAGACTTAGGTTTACTAAGCCTTCGAGGCTTGGTAAACCTTTATGCAGAGGGTTATCATCTATTCGTCTTCGAGTGGTCTGTCGAATCAAATTAAGACTGGTCACAGAGTCCCTTGCAGGTGACTCTTAGGGTGAGGAAAGCGATACGGTTGTTAAACTATTTGTCAGAATAGGAATTGAACAAGTTGTGGTAATAGACTTCATATTCCATGAATTTTAGTTTAAGCTTTGGAGGCATAAGTTTTACAATTACATCCATTTCATTTGCATATTCTCCGAGAAGTAAAGCTTCACAATATGAAACTAACAACGCATTTTCTAAGTCAGAATCCATAGTGTCAAGTTGGGACTCTTGAAAGTCAAAACATCTGTTGAGTTCGGTCAAGTTTTTAGACTTAATCTGTTCATTTGTATAATTGGCAAAGCGTTCCATCCTAAAGTAAATAGAATCATCTTCTACAATGTCAGTTTTTAGGGTAGGAAATACGTCAATCAATGAGTCAAAATATTTATGTCCAGTCATGGTTGGTGTTGTGCACAGTTTACTTCCTAATGACTAAATTCTTGTTATTAAATGTTGGTCTGTTATCATTGAAATATGCAGCAAATTCCTCGAATTCTTGGCCATTGCTGTTAAACCAAGACTTGTAATTTTCAATATCTCCCATCATCAATAGCCAATAATTATAAGCATCAAACACGGCATTTTTAATCATGCTTTTATGAAAGTCAAACACGGCATTTGGCTCAAAGTCTTTTTGATTCCAATATTCACTGAAGTCTTGTCGAATTTCTGAAAACATGTAGATGTCCAAGTCTTTTTTTGTTCTTGATGAATCTGGGGCACAAGCTAATGTAAAAAGAGCTTCAAAATTCAATTCAAATGGAATTTTAGGATTTTCGGCAAATTCGTCAGCTATAATTACTATTTGATTATTTAACGACACCTGCGATGAAGTATCAGTTTCGAATTCAATAGAAGTGTTGTATACATTATATAGAATTTTGCTCATTTCTTGAGTTCTATTGGTGTTAGGTTCTAGGAACATGAAAATTTCACCATACATTAAGCTCCATATTTTAAAGTTTGAATCCGAAAGGATTCTTCCAAGCCAAAAGTAATTAGATGAAAAATTAGGTTCTGCTCTAATTCCATCTTCCCAATATTGAACAGCTCGATCGTAGTTTTCTTTTCTGTATTCGACTATTCCAGATTCTAAAAATAATTTGCCACTATGTGGGTATTTTTCTATTCCTTTTTTATAACTCCAAATTGCGCTGTCCCGATGTTCCAACTCGTCATAGGCGTTTCCTAATAACTGGTATAAAACATCTGTTGCATCAGGATGACTCATTAGAGGTTTTAACCATTTAATTGTCTGTTCATATAGCTTTGACTGATAGAGAGCATAGCCAATTTCATATGGGTAGTCAAATCTGTTTGGATCAAGTTTCTGAGCTTTGAGCAAAAGAGTTACAGCCTTGTTGTAATCTCCTTCATCCACTATTTTAATTGCTTTTAATCCAATCTCTTCGGCTTTGTTTTTATCCTTTTCAGATTGCCCATTTGCAAGAAGTGGACATAAAATTATCAATGATATTATTATATTCTTCATCATCATTTGTTTTCGGGCAATTGTTGGTGATGTCCATGTATTTACATTTACCTTCACTTAGTGGATAGCACTAAAGTAGTGAAGTCTACCGGTGCTTCCAAGGTTTGTAGAATGCACTGCGTTGCGAAGTGAAAAATTCCCGAAAGGTGAAGTCTCCAAATAGTACTAACCCTTCTTGGTGGCAGATTCACGGTTGAGATCAGTTGTATTTTGTAGAAACCACCCAAGCACATGCCTTCATGCATAATGTTATGAGCTTTGTCCTCGTTATTCAAGGTTCTGCCATGCAGTTACTCCATCTTTTTTGATTTGAAGTATTCCGTATAGAATTGCAAGTCCAACTAGCCCGAATAATGACGTTCCAATACCTAGTCCCAATGAGAAGTTAATGACAAGAGCTATCAAACTTGTTCCAGCAAAAGCCCAGAAAGCCCATTTTTTCCATTGAAATAACATAATTGCTAAGACAAGATTCACTATTGACAAGATGGCAAGTGTTATTATCATAGGTTGGGGTATTGGTTCGGGTAAGTTCTGCGATATGGTATCACTTATAAATAGATAGGATACAGCTGTTAGTGAGTTTGCGATGATCATTAAAACTAGCCATGCTGTTACGCATCCGTGTCTTTGTTTCGGTTCCATTTGATTCAAGTTATATTTATTAGTTCACTATAACATTAATGCACTATACTT
>NZ_SMMD01000153.1 GCF_009711475.1 Fulvivirga aurantia | reverse complement strand
ATTTCTTAGATAGTAATCTACGCCAACTTCTGATGAAGCCAGGTCGATAGTAGTTTCTCCTGCGCAAATGAAAGATGTTTCTGCAGCAGCAACTGTTTGATCTGCAATAGGATCGATTGTTACCGTTGCTGTTTGAGCCATTTCTAAACTGCATGCAGTTCCATCATTTTGGAAATAACTCCAAGTCCCGTAATTATCTCCACTTAAAATATCCAGGTCACCATCACCATCTAAATCTGCTATTCCAGGAATGCTGTAGTTAAAGCCAGAATTAGTCAGGTTAAAAGGGTTTGTTTGAATGGTACTAAATGCAGGACTTGAACTTGTTCCTATGTTTTCCATATAATACCAACTGGCATTTGAACCACCTGATAATAAATCTAAGTCACCATCAGAATCTAAGTCTACCAATTTGGGATAGCCATAATTAGTTGGTACACTCGTGATGCCGAAAGGGTTTACCTGAGCAGCCGCAAAATTTGGAGCAGTGGCCGTGCCTATATTTTGATAGTAATAAAATGACCCACTGTTTTCACCAGCAATCATATCTAAATCACCATCATTATCTAAATCCGCAAATGATAACCCCCATGAATAGGCTTGACCATTGTTGACCAATCCAAAAGGATTAGCCTGTTCAGGACCGAAGGCTGGAGCAGTCGAAGTGCCCGTATTTTCATGATAATAATAATTTCCTCCTATCGAAGTTGCCATCATATCTAAATCACCATCATTATCTAAA
>NZ_SMMD01000823.1 GCF_009711475.1 Fulvivirga aurantia | reverse complement strand
AGGCATGGGATTTCCAGAATTAATTCATGTGGGTGCCCAAGCTAATTTCGCTCAAAAACACGGTATTGGGATTACTTTAGGTAATGGTTTCGTTGGCCGAAAAATGTACTCTCTAAATCTAGAATATGAGCGCTTTTTTGGAAAATCTAAAAAGCATGATTACAGTAGCACATGGTATCTCGCAAGTCGATTAAGCTATGTATACAATGAAAAATCTGATTCAGATCTGGCTGACAGAGAGCATATAGTAGCAGTTATAGCGGTTGGTCGAGACTTTAACTTTTCCTCAAAAACTGGCTTAAGTCTAGATTTTGGATATTTATTTCCGATATACGAAAGAACTATGCCTGAAGATGGTGTAGCTTTCAGGTATATACATGAGCACTCACCAACTTTGCGACTTCAGTTATTCTACAGATTGAAAACTCAGTAATTTATCGGATGGCATATTTTACCATGTTGAGACATTCTATCTAACTCAACTGAACCTTAACATCTAAGCATTGTTCCTTAAGTGACATCAAAATTGAGAGGTCACAGATATTTTATGCTTACGAAGTTTAAAAACGTAGAGAACGAGAAAATCAAAAAGAGCTTTTTGAAGGTGATGAATGCCTACCAATCGCTGCATGATTATGAGGTGGTGCTCATACAGAAGCCTATCAAATCTTCGACTATGCAGGCACAACCCATCATCGATTTTAAAGGACTTTTAAAAGGTGTTAAGCGCTATAAAATAAACCTTGCTGAGTATGTGAGGGATAGTAATGAGCTCAAAGTTGCTGACCTACCTAAGGATGTACTTACCGGGTGGTTTGCCCATGAGTTAGGTCATTTAGTAGATTATGAGCCATTTTCTAACCTGCAAATGATAAGATATGGCCTCAAATACCTGATCTCGCCTAAATTTAGAAGGGAAGCAGAACATGCGGCCGATTACATTGCTATAGACCACGGTTTTAAAAATGAGATTCTAGCAACAAAGCGCTTTATTTTAGAACATGACCTGTTGGAAGAAGATTACAAGGCTAAAATCAGAAAATATTACTTGTCTATAGAACAGGTAGAAATGTGCACAGTAGACAAAACCTTTATGCAACCGGCATTAGACCTTTGATCTAAGGAAGTCTAAAAACTGATTCATTTTAGATTCAGACATCACTTTTGGAGTTTTAACCTGCCCACCTTTTTTATTTGATTTTTCTAAGTAACTGTGGTAAATCTCTTTAGATACTACTTCAAGCTGCAGTCCTTTCAATGATTTTGACCGGGCTACCTTGTAGTTTTTATTTGCCTTTTTTAATGTTTCATCGAGCGTGGCTGATATTTTTTCACGGTCAACTTCCACATCAGAAACAATTATCCATTGGTGAATGTATTCACCTGAATCATTCTTCACAGCGGCTACCATGTACTCATTTATAGTGACATTGTTTTGCTCTGAAATATGTAAAATAGCTTCATCCATTTTTTCTTCTGAAAGTTGCGACCCGACAACATTTAAGAAGAATTTAGTACGGCCTGTAATTTTTATCTCATGAGGGTTTGTAGAGGTAAATTTAATAGTGTCACCAATTACATACCGCCATGCCCCAGCGCATGAGCTTATTACCAGCACATATTCCTGCCCGGGCACTACCTCATCTAACGTATGAGATTCAGGGTCAGCGAGTAAACCACCCTGATCGTCAACTCCCCTTTCATCAAAAGGAATAAATTCATAGAAATAACCATGAGACAAGGCCAGCTCCATAGACATTGTATCTGGCCTTGTCGTACATGCAAAAAAGCCTTCTGACGCCAGATAGGTATCCATTATGGTAATCTCTTTACCACAAATAGCTTTAAAATCTTCTGCGTAAGTATCGAAAGCAACTCCACCACTTGCATAGACGCTGAAATTGGGCCACAATTCATGAATATGAGCCAACTTATGCTTTTTCACGATTTCCTGCAGCATGAGTAACACCCAGGAAGGTATTCCTGCAATGGCTCCAATATTCCAGTTAGGCGCCTCCTCCACGATGCGTTGTACCCGCTGATCCCAATTATCGATCGCTGCAATTATTTTTCCGGGTCTGTAAAAAAGGTCATACCAACCAGGGAAATTGCTCACATTAATGCCGCTAATTTCGCCCTCAAGATGACCCTGAGCATGCTTACTGAGGTTGGCTGTACTACTAAGCATGAGTATTTCGCTCTCAAATAGCTCTTCAGGAAACTCAAAGTTGGGCAAACTTCTAATGAGCGAAGTGCCGACCTCTCGCATGCTATGTATAAAATCCTGAGTAATCGGTATTCTTTTACTCGACTTGCCGGTAGTGCCACTGCTTAAGGCGAAAAAGTCCGGTTTGCCGGGCCATGTGATATCAGGGTGTTCTTGTTGTTTCTTCCACCATCGCTCGTGCATCGACTTATAATCGTGGATTGGAACTTCTGCTTTAAAAGCGTTGAGGACATCAGTGGAATGGAGAATTTCGGAAAAACCATAATACTTACCAAATGCAGTGTTTTTGGCCTTATCCAGTAATTCTCGTAGCTGATCCTCCTGAGTTTCCTGTGGCTGCTTTGTGCTAAAACTTAACTTTTGATTAAGCTCAACGCCTTTCTTTACTAATGAACCAACTAAGCCCATACTGATTATTTTGATTAGTTCTTATTGTCTAACTGTATAATCAATACGGGCTTAAATTGTTACATCCCAGTCTATTTATAGCGTTATTTTTTTACAATTCTCACTCTTTGCTTATCAATACCTTTATTTAATTCGAGCAAATACACACCTGAAGTTAAATGTTCAAGGTTTAGCTCAGTTCTTTGATCAGAAATGGTTTGCTTAATAGCATCAATCCCAATTTCGGCACCAGTACTAGCGTAAAGAGTCATTTCAACATCAGATAAGTTCTGCATAGAATTGATGTATAATTTATCTACCACAGGATTAGGGTAAATTTCTATACTCACATTCGGTAAACTATTATAATCTACTTTTACAGGCTTGCTATAGCTCGTGGTTTTATCGAAATCCACTTGTTTTAATCTATAATAATTAGCCCCTTCATTTGGCATTTTATCGAGGTAAGAATAACTAAGTGCTTTCTCAGAGTTGCCGGCACCATCGACTTTTGCAATGGTTTTAAAATTTATTTCATCTACGGCATGCTGAATTTCAAAGTAGTCGTTATTGACCTCAGTCGCTGTCACCCAGTTAAGCTCCACTCCCTTATTCACAGCGCTGGCTGTAAAACTTACCAGCGTAACCGGTAGCGGTGCACCATTTCCTGAAATCGTCCAGGGAGAAAACTGACTTACATTAGGTACGGTAACACTGGTGGCTGTAGTTGATTGTCCAGCTAATGGTGCGTCCCATGAAGTACCATTCCATCTTTGAGCCTCAAGGTCTGTAATGGTACCTACCTCTGCTGCACTAGCAGTAAAAGTTACATTTACCAACGGGTTGCTTTCACCACTCAAGTCAATCTGAAAATATCTATCTACCACGTTAGCACTATTTTCTGAGCCGTTAGTATTTATATCTGTAACTGTTGGAGGCAATGGCAAATTGTTGTTTCCAGTTGCATAAGTAGCTATAGAAACGGTACCTGCATCACCACTAGCAAGCTCAAATGTTAGTGGTAAATAATCCCCTGTGCTATTTCCAAAAGGAAAGATAAAAGCTGATGTATTAGATGATACATTCCAGGCCAAAACACTGGTGTTGCTAGAATTTTCACTTAAAATGTATCCACTTGTTCTTTCTATAGCTGTTGGAGAAGCATTAGATAATGAAAGCGTATTACCATTTAAATCAATGTAGCCATTTGTCAACTCAAGAAATGATGAAACTGTAGCGCCTTTGTCAATTCTCACAAAAGAGCCTGTTTTATTTACTATCATTTCATCAAAAGTAAGGGACCCTGTACCACTTAAAACAGAAGCACTGTTACCTGCAAAGGATACACTCTCTTTAAAATCAACAGTTTGACCGTTATTTACTAAATCGCCATTTATTGCAACACTGTTAGATACAGACACCACTGCATTTGTATCAAAGGTCAGGTTATAAAAGTTATTTTCTCCGTTTCCTGATATTTTATCAGTACCGGTGGTACTCGTAAATGTGACAGTACTTGTCATGCCATTAAATGTTCCGTTGTTAGACCAACTGCCAGCCACAGAATGCGCATAACTTGCTGCGTTGAAGGTAGCACTGGAGTCTATGGTTAAATCCTGTCCTATCGTCCAATTGGAGCCAGCACTGATTCCTGAAGCATGAGTGTTTGAAATCTCGACTGAAGAAAAAACTGGTGAATTGTCTGTGAGAGAGATTGGCATATTACCATCAAATTGTACTAAACCTGTGCTTGTGAAATTACTACCAAGCACCACATTTGCTGCAAAAGCTGGAGCAAATATCATTTTACCGCTACTCGAAACCGTGCCTTGGTTATTAAAATTACCGGCAAATGTGTGTGTGAGCGGTCCTCCATCCCAGGAAGCACCATTCGCAATATTCATAGCTACTGCTACATACCAAGGCTGTGATGCCTGTATCGGAGCTGTATTGTTAATATTTACTGTGGCAAATACAGGCGAAGATGTTGAGTTGAAAATAGGTGAAACGGTACCGTTAAAATTGACCACGCCTGTTGATGTTGAAGAAACAGCATTTAACAAGGTAATGGTTTGTTGTTGTGTACCTGTAAAAGTGGCTGATGCACTTGAAAACAACACTCCTGCGTTGGTCAAGTCACCATGAATGGTAGCGTTTACATTTGCAAAATTCAAATCGCCACTACTGGTAACTTCTGTATCCCCATTGATCTCAATGCTACCTGAAGTACAATCGTAGCTACCATTTACAGTAAGGTCTGCAAAACTTAAATTACCAGATAACTCTTTATTAATTCCATTTAGCACCACCCCACCGTTAGTGTTTACGAAACTTCCGTTCATGTTAAAATCACCTTCAAGAGTCAGTGTTTGATTACTGGCGTCTAAAGTTGCTCCACTCGAAACTGTAAGATCTCCAACAACAGTAGTTGCCCCTACAAGAAAAGACTTAGAACCCCCTGTATTAGAAATAATTAGATTACCGTATGTAATTGGTGGTATAGGACGGTTGACACTGCCCAAATACTCTATTATACTGCTAGGTGCTATACTTAAAGTTTGAAAATTAGATACTTGAAGACCTGATCCACTGAACCTCAATACACAGTTAGCTCCTAGACTTGCCGTACCGCCAGTACTTGTTCTGGTAATGTCATACGTTCCAATTTCAGCTGTTCCGTTTAACACTTTTATATCTCCTTCAATGCTTATGTCGCCAGTTAAAATTAGGCTACCACTAGCTTTATCAACATTAAAATCATTAAAATTGGCAGGTCCTACTTGCTGGTCACTCGTTCCATTAAGTAAAACCATTCCTAATCCTGTATTAAAATCACCGCTTTGTACCCAGTTGCCGGCTACCATTATTGTATCCTGATTTATCATATTAAGGATCGCAGTTGATTCAATAACAATATTGTTACTAACAGTAACCTTAGCATCGACATCAACTTGCCCTGATGATAAGGTAAAGTCATTACTTACTGTTACATTTTCAGGAATATCAGCAACACCACTTGTCTTATTCACATTCAAATCGTAATAATTTAAACAGGCGATAGTCTGATTGATGGTACCATCGTAGGTCATTGTACTCGCACCCTGACTAAATGATCCCGAAAGGAAGTTATAGTTGCCTTTTACTACCACCTGAGCATTTCCAGAAATAGTAAAAGATGAGCCATTTTGTGTAATTGAACCGTAAGAGGTAAAAGACCCTGTGCTTAAACTTAAGTTGATGTTTCTATTAGCTATACCTTCTCCAAGCACAACATCTCCATATGTATTAAGACTTTCTGCACCTACATCTATGGTATGCGTGGCATCAGAAGTCCACTCACCAGAAATATTACCTTGTACAGTAAGTACACCTCCAGTAGACAAGGTTAAGGTAGAAGGTGTTGTATCATAAAATGTGATGCTTTTTACTTCTCTACTGCTACTTATTGTCGGTTGGTTCACAAAAACCTGATCTCCTATGTAAACTATGTCTGCTGCCCCTGGCACTGTAGCCGGGCTCCAGTTGTTGGCAGTCTCCCAACTACTATCTACGGTTCCCACCCAACTATATGTTGTTTGTCCTTCGGCCAGTGTCCACTCTTCGCTTAAATCATTTACAGAAGCCAATTCTACCCAATTGTCAGTAGCGTCATTTGTTGTTTTTGATTGATCAGCCCAAGTGCCCGTACCTTGATCATTCCAAAGTGTTAGGTTATTTTCCGTATTACCATTTAGTTCTGCTTGCGTATAATGCAGCCTCAATGTGGCAGTATAAACCGCCAAACCATTTACAGTAATATCGTAAGACCTGTTTACACTTGAATTTGAGGGAAAGCCACTTACTGCAGATGAAGACACTACCATTGTGATAGAGGTGACTGGAGAAGTAATACCTGAGAAATTCACAAAATTATTGGGCCCTTCAAAAGCATAGTTCACACCCGTATTGAAAGTATGTGTTCGGGTGATAGTACCCAGTATGGTACCTACACCTGTTCTGGTAGCTGTGATCGTTATTTCATTGGCCTGAGTCAGCATTTGACCGGCCGTCATATTCAAAGTATCAGTGCTTACATCGTCATTGAGCAACACTTCAGTAGAAGATGATTTATTTACTTCCAGCGTATTGAAAGTGGTTGCACCTGTAATTTGAGAATTACCTGCCCCGGCAAACTGAACTGTAGAAGTAGAGGCAGTAAATGAGCCCTGGTTGATCCAATTACCATTTACCGTGTGTGTATGGGTCGAACCATCAAATGTAGTTGAAGCACCAATTGTGAGATCTTCATTTACTGAAAGGTTTGAAGTAGCTGTTTTAGTAGAACCGTTGGAGAATGTAAGGTTGCTAAAATTATCAAATGTAATACTCTGAGCACCTGAGCCATTGTAGTTTACCGTATTTGGGCTGTTATCACTTGTGTTAAAAATACTGCCTACACCTAAAGCTTCAGTACCTGCAATACCCAACTGAGCAGATGCACCCATGGTAAGGGAGTCAGAGTCTGCTATGCTTACATTAAAAAGATTGGCAGTACCTGAAAGAGTTGATTGACCATTAAAAGTAACTGTCCCGGCAGTTGCTGTAAATGAGCCTGCAACGGATAGATTAGAAGATATGGAGTTATTGGCATTTGTTGAGACTGAGCCAGGTATGCTCAAACTGCTAAACTGTATGGCTCCTGAACCATCAATGGATTTAGAGCTACCTGTAAAACTGATTGTACCATCTGTTGCAGTAAAACTACCATCAGCAGTCATGTCACCAGCTACAATGAAAGTTGATGCTGTGCTAATAGTAGCTGAGTTATTAATGGCTAAGTCTGCAAAGATTATATTACTACCTGTTATGCTTTTAGAGGAACCTGTCATACTAAAAAGACCGGTTCCGCCAGCCGTATGCGTAAAGCCGCCATTTTGTGACGTACTAAAATCTCCACAAACCGCAGCAGAGGTGTTATTTGCCATTGTAGTACTATTACCTCTGATAATTAGATCACCAAAATTATTAGTCCCAGAGCCACTTATGCTCATATTGGCACGATTGAAGGTATAACTACCGCCACAACCGTTGTAAATACCATTATTGATCCAATCTCCGTTTAATGAATGCGCGAAAGTTGACCCTCCAAAAGTAGAATTTGCATCCAGATTGATATCGCCTTCAACATCGATACTATTTGCCGCGGTAAAAGAAACACTGCCAGAAGATGCATAAGAAGTAAAATCTCCTGCCACAGTCATTGCTGTAGCTGGCATCGTCTTAACTACACTGCCAGACGCTGTGCTAAAAATTAAGTTACCATAACTTTCGGCAGAAACTGTTTGGTTGCCACCGTAGTATTCAACTGTACTGGTCGTTGCTAATATTTTTGATCCGTAGTTGGTGGGAAAACCATTGGTTCCTCCAATCTTTAAGGTGCTCCCAGCATAAACCGCTAACACATCCCCTGCGCTTCCATCTACTGTGTAGTTTTCGATATCAAGCGTTGCATTATTGTAAACGAGTAACGCTCCATTTATCGATAAATTACCAGAAGGCGATTTTGTAGAGCTACCACTTATGGCTAAAATTTCATAGTCATCACCAATGGTGTGGCTTATGGTTTGCGCAATAGTATTTGAGTGATAAGTGATGAATGCTAAGTAACTACTATTAAATGTTCCGCCACTATTCGCATAATTATCGGTGAAGTTTGCTGCTCTTACTACCAACTGACCATAGGCACCTATTGTAATGTAACCTGTACCAGAAACTTGTACCGTTTGAGCAGGATCTAAAGTACCACTTAAGCTTATAAAACCAGAGGTTGATATGTCTTGAGAAAGAGTTGTATATGAACTTGAACCAATGTATAACTCCCCAAAATCAGTAACTGAAGACCCTGAAATCACCTGGTTGTTTCCTACAAAATAAACGGCATAATTTGCATTCGATTTGGTGTAAGTCCCAGAATTATTCCAGTTGCCTAA
Organism: Fulvivirga aurantia; assembly: GCF_009711475.1. GTDB lineage: Bacteria > Bacteroidota > Bacteroidia > Cytophagales > Cyclobacteriaceae > Fulvivirga > Fulvivirga aurantia. The sequence continues at coordinate 1,020 of NZ_SMMD01000823.1, read as the reverse complement.
AATAACGATCTCACGGTCTCTGCTATGATCCAGAGTACCATTTGCACCAATGGTTAGGTTTCCTGAAATATCTAATCTATCGTCTACCTCTAATGTACTCGCTTTAGTACCATTACCTATGGTAAGCGATAGACAGGAGCCTATACCTCTACCCGGCCTTAGTCTTGGTTGAAATGAACCTGTAAAATTTGCGTCACCAATGATCACATTAGTATTCGCATCTGGCACACCATTAGTCCAGTTTGAGGCGTTTCTCCACCTGTTATTAGAGCTTCCAGTCCAGGAAGTTGACTGCCCTACGACATGCATTGAAAATATGATAATAAAAAGTACAAGTAAAACTGATCTTTTGATAGTTTCTTCTTGTGGACGATGTTTTAGGTTAAAAGGGTTCATAACATATTGTATTTGAGAGATATACAAATGTGTTATATAGACGCCTAAATTATATCAGCATTAATACTGATTTTGTATTTATCGAAGAAATTACCTCTTTCAGAGTGTTTATTAATAGGTTATTGGTGTATTGTCCTATCAAATCAATCTAAAGTCTTATCACTTAAAAGATTTTGTACTATTTGCAGATACTACCATAAGCAAAAACCCCTAGACATCGCCTAAGGGTTTACCCTGATTTTTACTCTTAAATAGCTGGATTTCAGTGAGAATTCTTTTGTTATTTCTCTTTATTTTTATCGCTGCCTTTCTTTTCTTCTTCTTGTGGTGGCTCGTCTAGTATGTTACCAAACTCATCTACATAAGCTATCATATCTGATAGATCGCCACCTTTGTTGTTATTTTCCTGACGCTCAAGTTTCTTCTCAAGCTTCTCTTTTTTCTTCTGTGCTTTCTTCTTCTCTTTTTGCTTTTTTATGAAACTGTTTTGTGATCTGCCCATATTGTAGGTTTAAATGAAAATTAAAAGCCGGAGTTTCCGACCCTTGTTAGGAAAAGTTAATAGGAATAACTAAAAAATGCCTGGTGTGAAAGATAAGGCTGACGCTGGTATACTATCATTGC
>NZ_SMMD01000182.1 GCF_009711475.1 Fulvivirga aurantia | reverse complement strand
AACCTTAATTTTTAACTTACATGAGCAGAGCTAAAAAGTTAAAAACATGTCAAACTACATAGATGGATTCGTACTTCCCATTCCTCGCAAATACCTGGATGAATACCAAAAAGCAGCTCAAAAAGTAGCAGAAATTTGGAAGGAGTATGGTGCCATTGGTTATTTCGAATTTGTGGGTGATGATTTGACTTTGGAAGGCACAAAATCTTTCACCTCAACTGTAAATGCTAAAGATGATGAGGCCATTATTTTTGGTTGGGTAGTATTTCCTTCAAAAGAAATACGTGATTTAGCCAATGAAAAAGTGCCGAATGACCCCAGAATGACAGAGCTGGTTGCACCTTTAACTAATCCAGACAAGTTGATATTTGATGCCAGCCGAATGGTTTACGGAGGATTCAAACCACTTGTACAATCGGATTAATAGTCAAAGGAAAGGATTATAAGAAAGCGAATGAAAACGATTTTTGACAAACAAACCCGGGACAGTCTCATAGCAAGAACACAGCAGCTTAATACTGAAAGTGAAGCCATTTGGGGGAAAATGAATGTTTATCAGATGACGCAACACTGTACCATTTGGAATCGATGGGTGCTAGGGATTGATAACCAAATACCTTATAAGCAGATGTTTTTAGGTAAAATAATTGGCAAAATGCTACTCAAGAGCAGCACAAAAAACGACAAACCATTAGGTAAAAATGCTCCGGCAGGTTCTGCTTTTCTAGTAAGTAAAAAAACGGGTGACCTGGCCAAACAAAAACAAGAACTCATTACGCTGATTGAGCAATTTGCTGATTACAATAACCCTGCGTTCATTCACGATTTTTTTGGCAGAATGACAGAGGAGCAAATC
>NZ_SMMD01000323.1 GCF_009711475.1 Fulvivirga aurantia | reverse complement strand
ATTAAACTGCTCTTCTGTTCCATTGTCTATGTCTATTCTATAAAGTTTTTTTAATCCATAATTCATGAAAATGAGACTTTTTGAAGCGACATCGTAAGTGATAAATTTGGAGTCACTAACAGACGGTCTAACTGACCTTTTTTCTTCTAAACTATTTACGTCATAAATGCGAATTGCAGGATCGTAATAATTATCTATTGTTAACATTTCTTCACTAGCATCCTGCCTGAAACCTAACCAACGTCCAGTGTAATTCAACCTACCTATCAATAAGAGATTGTCATCAATGATTTTATAGATATCGTTATCTTGATTTTTAACATAATTACCATCATCAGAAATTGTATAATTAACCTGTTCATTATCTTTAGACATAAACGCTATTTCTTTATTAGTAGTCAAATTAAATATTCTGCTGTAAAATGTAATTCTATCACCAGGTCCGAACCAGTCATAACAAACAATTCGATTTTGAGAGCTCATAATATTACTTGGACCACTGCCGTATTCGGTTGTAATAGCATCTAACCTTGACTCGTTATAAGTTATTAAGTTCATCTCAACAAGTTGCGAAGCATCGGAGTAATAAATATTTTGTCCATCATAAGATACATGATAGCCAGGACCATTATTGACTTCGATACTGTCTGTCATTTCTAAATTGTTGGGATTTAGCTTAAAAAATTTTCCCTCGCTTAGATGAGACCAATAACCAATAATGGTCTGCAGTTCATTATTAAAAGCAAACTCTTCAATATCTCTTGGTAAATTTTGCAAAACTACAGATGTGTTCAGTACAGTACGGGAGCCACCTATTCCTTGCTTAAGTTTTGCATTTAGCCATACGGAAACATTAGAAGTGTAATTTATGCCGACTTGACGTGATTTAAATGAAAATGTTGTATTGTCTACATTCTCAATTTGACCAATTAATTGACCGTTCTCATATATAGAATAAGACTTAAATGGTCCAAAGTAAATAGGTTTGGACACTTCTAATTCAACCAAACTATCGGCAGGGTTGAATGTAGAACTGATAATAAGATTTTCATCACCTGTTAATTCAACAGAGCTTCTACTAGTACCTATTAGATTTGTGGTGTAAACGGTATATTTCCTGTTGTGATATCCTAAATAGGTACTATCTACCCAAGTGGTCGTTTCAGGATTCATTATATATTTTTTTTCCTCACCATCAACTTGAATGGCATAATGCTCAAATTTAGTTTTATTATAAGGAGTCCATCGAAGAACAGAATATCCATTTTCCATTGTAGTAGAAACCACTGGCTTCTCAGGGATTGTTTCAACATAGGCTTTAATTATCCATGTTTTCCATACTTGGATATTCTCAGCCCCCACTTTGTCAGCAAGACTACCAGTACCTGTCGATGATATAAATCTTATTTCAAGATGATAGATACCTGTATGAGGTACCACAGCAAAGACACCACTATTTTTCCCTGTTGCTATTTTACTATTATTCAATAAAATGATCACTTCTAAGATTTCACCATCACTTTCGACATTATACTTAAACTCAGCAGGACCTTCCAAGTAAATTGTATCACTTTCATTATAAGAATCTAGAGAAATCGAAAGGCTTTGTTCATCAAACTGTTCAATTTCATTAAAGAACTCTTCTTCTGGAGTGTAGGTGCATAATGTCAATATACCGATCAAAAAAAATAATATGAATACTCTCAGAGCCTGCAAAATCATTTAATTAGAATTTTTTAAAAGTTCAAATGTAC
>NZ_SMMD01000081.1 GCF_009711475.1 Fulvivirga aurantia | reverse complement strand
TCTGAATACCACGTTGTACCTGATGAGGCCTCAGCTCCTTCACCAACTGTAATGGTTGTTGGATAGTCAATTGTAACTTCATAGCATTCAACACCAGAAACTCGCCCTTCATCAGGCGTGAATGTTGAAAATAAAATATCACCGTCAAGGTTTAGTAGTGCAATGTCTTTGACGATGTTGTCATCAACATATATATTTATTATATATGCTTGAAAACTCTGTGACTTCTCCTCGATCAATAGGTTTCTAATGATTAGACCATTCTTATTTAATGAAGTCAATGGAATTGTGTAGAATATTTTGTTAATCTTTTGATCTTTAAGTACACGGGACCAATCGGCATTGGAAAATAAATCTTCTGAATTTTTCCTATTTAGTGCGCTAAACTCATTATTTACATACTTTGACAG
>NZ_SMMD01000122.1 GCF_009711475.1 Fulvivirga aurantia | reverse complement strand
ATAGAAAGTTTTTCTTTCTGAAGGAATAGCCACATAAATACCCCACCAGGCATTTTTTTCGCCCTTTGCTGATGTTATGAAAATTGGTTTATCTATAGTTATTGCTCCCGATGTGATGTAATCACGGGGTTTGCCTTGTGAGGCAAAGTATTCACCTGGTGAAAATGCCAAAATAGCATCTACAGGCTGCAGACTATCACCTGCCAGTTTTATAGATAGGGCCGCAGAATATGAGCTACCCCATATGACAAGTTTACCTTCAACAAAATTTTTGTTGGCATACTGAATAGCCGCCTCCATGTCAGGCAAGGAGTTGATATAGCTTGTCTGTTTCATGCCTTTTACGGCATTTTGTTTTGTAATATTTTGTACATCATTGATGGTGGCACCTGATCGCAGATCAACAGCCATGCAGTTATAACCGAGACTATTGAGTTTTGGTGCTATTTCCTTATACTCTCCTCTACTCCAGTTAGCCTGATGAAATAAGACGATAAATGGGGCCGTTTTTGGATGAATCACATACAGATCAGCAGCCACTTCCAGACCATCCTTTGCTTTGAAATATATGGTTTCTGTTGCAAATGATTTTAC
>NZ_SMMD01000206.1 GCF_009711475.1 Fulvivirga aurantia | reverse complement strand
CTTGAAGATAAACGATATTTCTTTAGCCATGAGATAGATGAGGTTCCTGCGGAAAGAGTAATAGATGATATTGATAGCAATAAGAAAAAACTAACAAAAAAGGAAACCAAATTTTATCAAGTAATTATTAGTCCATCTAAAATGGAATTAAACCATATCTCATGTAGCGAAAAGGCCTTAATGGACTACACAAGAAAATTGATGGATGCGTATGCGAAAAATTTTGGTAAAGATTTAAATGGGAATGATTTGGTGTATTATGCTAAGATCGAAGAGAATCGTGTTGACAAGAAAACAAAAAATGTAAGACCTGGTTTGAATTGGCATGTTCACGTAATCGTCAGCAGAAAAGACAAATCCCAAAAGCTAAAACTATCTCCTTTATCTAATCATAGAAAAGGCAGTAATGGAGTGATCAAAAGCGGCTTTGATAGAAACAATCTCAGGCAAACTTCAGAAGATATATTTGATCAAATGTTTGGATATAGAAGAAGAACAGTTCATACTTTTCAGTATCAAAACACGATGAAAAATGGCAAATCCCTCAAAGAAAAAATAACCATGGCAAACCTTGCAAAAAACAACACTTTCAAAATTCTTGGTAGCATCTTAAATGCTACTTCTTACAGCGGAATCACTGATGCAGAGTATAAGAGGAGAAAGGATAAAAATATGAATGAACCAGAAATTTAAATGCTACGGAATTAATCCAAAATTAATAGCTTTGAGTGATCAAATTGTTTATTCTCCCCTAGGTGAACATAGCCCAAAGGATTAGTAACTAGTTTCGTCTGACCATAAAATCTCATCCCAGAATTAGAATGGCTGTGACCATATATCCAAAAGTCAGCATTCGATCTGTAAATTAATGAGTCTGATAAGGATGCAAATCCTTTATTCAATCTACTACTGTAGTATTTGTTATCTATCAGTTTAAAGCTAGGTAGGTGATGAG
>NZ_SMMD01000276.1 GCF_009711475.1 Fulvivirga aurantia | reverse complement strand
TTGCTCAGTAAAGAGACCGCTATTAATACGCGTAGATTTTATTTGTTATCTGCCGCAGTATTCACGATAGTGCTTCCACTATTTAGCTTCCCAAGTTTTGGCCTCACAGAACTAGGTACAATCGAAAGCATTTCTACTCAGATATTACCTGAGTTGGTGGTTGGCAGTGAAAGTGGTGTAGAAAGTACAGAAAATTTGCCAGCAGAAATTTCTTATGCAAGAATCACTTATTTGCTCATAGCAGCCATAATTGGTCAATTATTCCTTTTCCAACTGATGCAAATTCTCTGGTTTGCCTTCTCTAAGAAAACTGATGCAAGAAGAAATGGAAGCATAATTATCATAAATACCAACGGAACCTTACCTACATTCTCATTTTTCAACCTTTTGTTTTTTGACAATTCAATAGCCCTTAACCAAGACGAAAAGGAGCGAATACTATATCACGAAATGGTGCACATCAGACAAATGCACAGCTTAGATGTGGTGGTTATGGAGATTGTCAAAATCCTCTTTTGGATCAATCCTATTGGTTGGTATTTCCGCAAAGAAATTCAGGATGTACATGAATACCTCGCAGACGATCAGGTAGTGCAAAATACCGGCACTCAAAAATACACGAGTCTATTAGCCAAAATGGCTCTTAGTAAAGCACATTTATCGATAGGCCATCATTTTAATAAATCCAAAACCCTAAAACGCATACACATGATGAAACAGACTAAATCAAAATTAAAGACATGGAAAGCATTTCTAGCTACTCCACTTATTGCACTTACAGTCATAATTGTGAGTTGTAACGAGGAGGTAATGCAAGACATAGACAATGTAATGGAAACTGCCTCTCAAACAGAAATGCCAACGGAGCTTAATGCGGAATTGTTAAGATTAACAGAGAAATACCCTGATGCTGTCTTCAGTTATATTGAAACTGATGGTACCTCTGAGCGCTCATTAGAAAACCTACAGGATTTAGACCCTAGCACTGTAGCTTATATTCATGTATTTAAGGATAAAGGAAAAGTGGGTATAATTGTCAACCGTAATGGACCATTGCAAAATGAAGTAAGTCGCGATGGAGTTTTCACCATTGTAGACGAACCCGCTACACCTAAAGATGGTTTGCAAGCATTTTATCAAAGATTAGCCACAACTTTGGAATACCCTGTTCAAGCCAGAAAAGAGGGCGTAGAGGGCAAGGTATATGTTCAGTTCATTATTGACAAAGACGGTACTTTTCGAGATGTGAAAGTAGTAAAAGGTATTGGTGCTGGTTGTGATGCCGCAGCTGTAGCAGCTATCAATCAATTGAATGAAACATGGAGCCCACCGAGACAAAATGGAGAGGCTGTCAAGCAAAGAATAATTTTACCAGTATCCTTTAAGTTACCTCCTCAGGTAGAAGAAAGTGATGGGTAATCTCACTTTAGTGTAAATAAAAAAAGGAACCCGATCGGGTTCCTTTT
>NZ_SMMD01000068.1 GCF_009711475.1 Fulvivirga aurantia | reverse complement strand
GATGTATCACCCAACTATCTGATTCAGTACCAAAACGGGAATTTTCAGACGAATACAGGTGCATTTCTTGGTTATATGATTTCTGATGTGTATCAATCTCGAGACAGGCCATCGAAGATTATTTTGGGCGCATGGTACCGTCTACAAGACTCTTTTATTTTTAATGTGGGGCTGGTGAGCAAAAATTTTGATTTTGCTTTTAGCTATGATATAAACACTTCTTCACTTGGCAGGTTTACAGGTTCTACGGGGTCTTATGAGATTTCGTTGAAATTCAGATTAATCAAACAAGACAGTTTTAGAAGATTTTCATCACCACTTATTTAATGTCGCTATTAAGGTTACTTATATTAAGTTTTTTTATTTC
>NZ_SMMD01000088.1 GCF_009711475.1 Fulvivirga aurantia | reverse complement strand
GATATCATCAAAAAGATCAGGTGAAGGTGTTCTGTAAGCACCAATTTGCACACGTAGGTTTACACCCAGCCCCTCCTGACCAGCTTTACGCTCGAGTGCCTCATACTCATTATAAGTCATGTAGTATTTAATGTCTTTAATAAGATCGTCATCATTTTTTGAGTCAAAATTCAGGTCACTCAATGTAGCATCATCCGCGTTTATATAATTACCAGCATTGGGATCGCTACCAAGTTGTTTATACCTAAAAAACTGCTCTTTTTCTTCATTGGAAAACTGATCAACAACATTACCAGTAGCATCTGTTATTAGAATGTTAGCGCCAATTCCGGAATCTTCTGCTCCCAACGTGTAAAAATATTGCTGATCACCCGGTAATGCCTTGAAATTAAACTTACCCTGTGCGTCTGATCTGGTAGAATCAATCACATTACCG
>NZ_SMMD01000097.1 GCF_009711475.1 Fulvivirga aurantia | reverse complement strand
GAGCTTACTAGATTTTCTCTTTGATTCTAGCTGCTTTACCTTGTCTACCTCTTAAGTAGAACAATCTTGCTCTTCTTACTTTACCTCTTCTTACCAAGTCAATTTTATCAATGCTTGGAGAAAGCAAAGGAAAAATTCTCTCGATACCGATACCATTAGAAACTTTTCTTACTGTAAAAGTCTCTCCGTTAGAGTTAGGGTTTTTTCTTTGGATTACTGTACCCTGGAACTGCTGAATTCTTTCTTTGTTTCCTTCAGTAATTCTTACGTGTACGTTGATTGTATCTCCAGCCTGAAATTCCGGGAAAGAAGCTCGTCTTTCCTGTCCCTCTGCCTCGATCGATTTGATAATTTCGTTCATGATATTTATCGCTAATAGTCTTTATTTCCAAAAACGGACTGCAAATATAGTAATATTTTTTTATACTAACCTATTTCGGAATGAAATAAGTGAATATTATTTAAGAAGGTTTGGCCGCCTTTTTTT
>NZ_SMMD01000029.1 GCF_009711475.1 Fulvivirga aurantia | reverse complement strand
CTGATCAACGGCATGTTTGATTAAGCGGCTGACACCAGAAAATGCCGCTACCGGACCTCTTAAGTCGTGAGAGATAATAGAGAAAAACCGGTCCTTGGTTTTGTTGAGAGATTGTAATTGCCACTTTTGTTCTTCCAGCTCTCGATTAATTCTAATCTTCTCCCGGTTGTTCTGATAAAGAAAAATCAATAATACACCCACAATTAGTGCTCCTCCAGCTACAGCATAAATGACAATTTGCTGCGTGCGCTTTTCAGCGGTTAG
>NZ_SMMD01000083.1 GCF_009711475.1 Fulvivirga aurantia | reverse complement strand
TTAGAAAGTGATAATAGACGTAATATATATATATCGGGAAGGTATAAAGGAGAGATGCGTTTTGGCGATAGTTACTTTGGGAAGACCGATGGTTCAGGCGGATTCGTAGTCAAAATAAATTCAGAGAGGTCAATTTATTGGCACTACACCAGACCTAATAATGAAATCAGAGATATTGCTGTCGATGCAAATGAGCAGGTAACATTACTCAGTGGAAATAAACTAGTGCGTTTAAGTTCAACTGGAGATTTAAAATGGGAAAAGAACATACCCCTATTTAGTGCCTATATGGATACTGATCAAGTTGGAAATGTCTACTTGGCCGGGTTTAAAGATCCGAATAAGTCTGGTAATCCGCCATCAGACATTACTCTTATGAAGTTAAATCAAGAGGCCGAAATAATTTGGGAAA
>NZ_SMMD01000046.1 GCF_009711475.1 Fulvivirga aurantia | reverse complement strand
GTGTGGCCCGTGAGGTGGGTACAGAAGGTATGCTGGGTGGTCAGGCACAGGTACCAAACGTAGCCGGGGCATGGCTTGACCTTACCAATAATGTGAATACCATGGCCTCAAACCTTACGGCTCAGGTAAGGGAGATTGCAGGGGTAGCAACCGCGGTGGCAGACGGAGACCTTTCAAGAAAGATTTCAATTAATGTAAAAGGTGAGATTGCAGAGTTGAAAGAAACCATTAACCAGATGGTGGACTCACTTAATATATTTGCCGCTGAGGTAACACGTGTGGCCCGTGAGGTGGGTACAGAAGGT
>NZ_SMMD01000274.1:714-1453 GCF_009711475.1 Fulvivirga aurantia | reverse complement strand
CGCAGATTACACCTTTATTTTGTCTAACGCGAGAATCCCTGGCCTTAGATATCGCTAGCTTTTCCATTAATGCCTTTGACATTCCCATTGTATTTATAGGATAAACAGCCTTGTCAGTGCTTAGGACAATGGTTTTTTTTACATTATTAATGGCTACGGCCTCAAGGACATTTTCCGCACCCATAATATTGGTTTGGATCGCCTGAATGGGGTAAAATTCACAAGATGGCACTTGCTTTAGGGCTGCTGCATGAAATACATAATCGACTCCCCTCATTGCATTATTAATACTATCAAAATCTCTTATATCACCAACAATGAAGTTGAGTTTATCATTTTTATACTGAATTCTCATGTCTTCTTGTTTCTTTTCATCTCTACTGAAAATGCGAATTTCACCAAGATCAGATTTTAGAAATTTTTGTAAAACTGCATTGCCAAATGACCCCGTACCTCCAGTTATCAGTAATGTCTTGTTTTTAAACATAATTGTAGTTATTTGCTCAAATAAATTTCGTGCCACAAAAATCAAGTACTATCTTGTGACTCAGATTAAGATCCTTAAAATCACGATGATTGACTAAATAGACTAGCAGGTCGCACTCAGTGAATGCTTCCTGAAAGGGTATTAAATCTATAGAAGAATGTGAGTTTAAGTTTGGCTCTACTGGTAGAACATAAAATCCATCATTTATTAGAGTTTGCGTAACCTTCAAAGCTGGGCTCTCTCTCAAATCAT
>NZ_SMMD01000274.1:0-499 GCF_009711475.1 Fulvivirga aurantia | reverse complement strand
AGACCCATACATGCTATTTTTGGTTTTTTTCCTTCTTTTAATTCGAATTCCAAAGCTGTATTTTTAATCTTTTCAATGACCCAATCAGTTTTATAGTTATTGATTTCCCGAGACATTCTTATCATTTTTGCCTCTTCCGGGAACTTTGAAACTATAAACCATGGGTCTACAGCAATGCAGTGGCCTCCTACACCGGTGCCTGGTTGGAGTATATTAACTCTTGGGTGTTTATTAGCTAGTTTGATAAGTTCCCAAACATCAATATCAGCTTTATCGCATATTATCGACAACTCATTTGCAAATGCGATGCTTGCATCACGTGAGGAATTTTCTACAAGCTTACACATTTCTGCAGTTCTTGCATTGGTTTTGTGAAGCTGTCCATCTACAAATAGAGAGTAAAATTCGCAGGCCTTTCTTGTAGAATTATCATCAATGCCACCTATTACTCTGTCATTATTCTTTAATTCATAAATAACATTACCTGGCAAAACTCTTT
>NZ_SMMD01000297.1 GCF_009711475.1 Fulvivirga aurantia | reverse complement strand
CTTCTGCAGATAATGACAAAATCACGGTTTTATCATTATCGATTATATCACAAATGCTGGTGAGATTAAGAGATTCGTCAGATATTTCGTGAATGCTTTTCATATGATCAGCTAAGCTTTTCTATGATTTGATCTACAGTTAATTTTTCTTCGGTACCGGTTTGCATATTGCGGAAGGTAAGGTTTTTTGAGGCCATTTCTTCCGAACCAATGATAATTGTATATGGTATATTCTTTTTATCGGCATAGGTAAACTGCTTTTTGATCTTCGCCTTGTCAGGATAAATCTCAGTTTTGATTCCTGATTTTCTCAATGCTGCGGCAACCCCCAATCCGAAATTTTGTGAAGGTGCATCAAAATGTATGATAAGCGCCTGAGTGCTTGTTAAAGATTCTTCAGGGAAAAGCCCAAGCTCCTCCAGTACATCATAAAGCCTGTCAACACCAAAAGAAAATCCTACACCAGACATATTTGGCATGCCAAATACACCCGTGAGGTTATCGTAACGACCACCACCGCTGATACTTCCGATTTTTACATTGTTCACCTGAATCTCAAATATAGCGCCTGTATAATAGGAAAGTCCTCTGGCGAGTGTGATGTCAAAATTTACTTTAGAAAGATCTCCTTCCATAGTTTTAGCCAGAGAAAATACAGCTTCAATTTCCTGTATACCCGCTAAGCCAGTTTCGCTTGTGGCTAATATGGTCTTTAGTTTTTCGATCTTCTCCTGAGTGTCACCCGTAATTTCGAGAATTGGCACTACTTTTTGTATGGAATCATCAGAGAGTCCTCTGTCGCTTAGCTCTTCAAGCACTTTCTCCAAGCCAATTTTGTCAAGCTTGTCTATGGCTACGCAAAAATCACTCTCTTTGCCGGGTGCACCGATGGCTTCTGTTATCCCGGTAAGCACTTTTCGATTATTGAGCTTTATGGTATAGTCACTAAGACCAAGTTTTCCCAGTGTGCTATTCATCATCATGATGATTTCAGCTTCACAGATGAGTGAGTCGGTGCCAATAACATCGGCATCACACTGAAAGAACTCACGATAACGACCTTTTTGAGGTCTATCAGCCCGCCAAACGGGCTGTATCTGGTATCTTTTGAAAGGAAGCGTAATGTCGTGTCGGTTCATCACAACGTACCGAGCGAATGGTACGGTGAGGTCGTACTTCAGGCCTTTTTCAGCGATTTTTGGCAATAGCTCTTTGGCTGATTTATCGATAGGCTTTTCTACTTTAGAGAGATAATCTCCCGAATTGAGTATTTTAAAAAGCAGCTGATCACCTTCATCTCCATATTTACCTGTAAGTACAGATAGATTTTCCATTGCGGGTGTTTCAAGTGGCATAAAGCCATATGTTTCAAAAACCCCTCTAATGGTGTTTAAGATATAATTTCTTTTAGCCATTTGCTGTGGCCCAAAATCTCTCGTTCCTTTTGGTAAACTTGGTTTGTCGCTCATGGCCGCAAAACTACAAAAAAGCCTACAAATGATTTAGGCCTTCTTTCTGAGGTTTAAATTTATGTTGTAAAAACATTATTGCTTTTAAATAAAATCACTTACCTTTGCAGCCTGTTTTTATAAAACAAAAGAGAC
>NZ_SMMD01000154.1 GCF_009711475.1 Fulvivirga aurantia | reverse complement strand
TCTTGAAATTCAGGTATATTTTCAGCATCGTCAATGTTTAAACTTCCTTTTTGATTGGTTTTTTCTCTCCATACTTCCTCAAAATCACTAGTTGGAATCGAAGTTCTTTCACCTCCGTCAAAACTAACCTCATAACCTTGCTTGCCACCAGAAACCGACAGTTCCACATTATTAAATCCACAATCAGCGTATTTGGCTGACACGTTTAAGGGCTCCGGGTCTTTAAGCAAAAAAGACAATTCTTGAGAGTTCCCCATATCATCTTCTATTTTCACACCATAATAACCACTGCTTAACCCTGTATTTGATGAGCTAGTTGATCCGTTTGTCCAAGAGTAAGTATAATTACCTGTGCCACCTATGACCTGCACATTGATACTACCGTCTGTGCCTGAGGGACATGAAGGGTCATTGACAATATTCTCAAAGGTCTTAGAAAAATAAGACTTACTTGAGGTGTATATATTGCCCTCTGTATCTTTTACGGTAGCATTAAAAACATGCTCTCCCGGAGGAAGTGAAAGGTTAAAGTTTTCAAATGGCATTTGATTCTTATTCAAGGTTCGACTTCCAGTACTCAATGTCATTTCATCTATGATTAGACCTGTATTTGAAAAGATTAATTCTCCATTACCTGAAAAGCTTTGCTTCATGGCATTGTCAAACTTATTTGGACCGAACCAAACAAAAGAATCGCCTGAAACAGAAACAAATTCAATATTTCTTATGGCAAAGTTTGAATT
>NZ_SMMD01000092.1 GCF_009711475.1 Fulvivirga aurantia | reverse complement strand
TTTTTTATTGGTATTTAAAATCTTCGGGACGTTGCTATTTGATTCTAAAATAAAAGTGAATGGCCCTGGAAGTGCTTTTTTTAAAACCTTAAACGTAGGTGTATCAATTCTCTTTACATATTCAGAAATGTGGCTCAGGTCATAGCAAATAAATGAAAGATTAAGGTTTTTTGGCTTGATGCCTTTGATACGACATACTTTATCAATGGCCTTTCTGTTAAATAAATCACAGCCTATACCATAAATAGTATCTGTCGGGTAAATGATCACACCACCATCTCTAAGCACGTCTACAATGTGCTCAACTTTCTTACGATCGGGGTTGTCTGCATATAGTTTTATAAACTCGGCTTCCATATGTGTACCAATTTAAAAAATCCTGAATCAAATATCGCTGTTTGTGATAATGATTCGTTGGTTAACTTTGTGGGTTATATTCTTATTTTTGTTGCTA
>NZ_SMMD01000789.1 GCF_009711475.1 Fulvivirga aurantia | reverse complement strand
TTTTAAATTGTCCAACTTCAGTATCTGAAAATAGACCCGAAACTTTCTCATTATTGTAAGAAATGTTATCGCCTTCAAAAGAATTGACTAGATCACTAATCTCACTTTCAGAGATGGCGTATTTGTCTTTAATATTTTTGTTTGCCCTTTGCAAATTGTCTTTAACCGCTGCATTGAAAGCAAAACTGCTACTATATGACTGATCGGTCATTTCATTCAAGTCTCGCTTTACCAGAGCTCGCTCACTTTCTTTAGAAATGGCTTTCTCAAGAGTCTCATCAGTTATTTTATAATTACTGATGAATAGGAGGGAGATTAATAAGGCAGACCCAAATAGAAGAAATGCGATACCTGTTTTTTGAATAATGCTCATCGTGGTTTATTAAAAAATACCTAATACTTTAATTCTTTTCTTTATAGAAATTTTCGCCTCAGGAAATGCCTGTAAATACGCTTGTTTAATAGATGACTCATGCTTTTTGAAAAACTCAGGGTCGAAATTCGCCTCTTCGAGATTGTCGATGACATGGTCTAAGCTCACCTTGGTTTTGAGCCATTGATCAAAAACCTCATGTCTTAGTCGTATTCCAAATGTATTGATCCCTTTGAAAGTTTTATCTCTGCTATCCATCACACAATGTATGGCTATGTCTTCTGTGTCATGCTTCCAGAAGAAATCGGCCTCGTTTTCTTTCAGTTCACCCCACACACGGCCATAGGTTTGATATTCGATATCAAAAAATTTAGCAGAATTGAACCAATGACCAGGAGTATAGGCAGTTTTATTACCGGTGATTGTTTGTGCCACTGTCTCACCCATCATACGGCCAGTATACCAAACTTGCTCAATAGGCCCACGACCAGGAACAGGCTCTTTTCGTTGTGCACAGTCTCCGATCGCATATACATCAGGTGAGTTGGTTTGGAGGTACTCGTTTACGATTATTCCTTTGTCTACTTCTATATCAGAAGCTTTGGCTAAATCTATGTTTGGGTGCACCCCGGGTGTAAGTCCTAAAAACTGACAGGGGATTTCTTCACCATCAGCAGTTACAATGGCCCTTACCCGACCATTTTCGTCTGATAAGATCTCTTTGAGGTCGGTTTTTAATCTAAGATCGATGCCATGTTTTTTTATGTGTTGGCCAATCATTTTGGCTTCCTCATCTGGTAGTACATTATTCCAGAACGCTTTCTCTCTTACCAAAAAAGTGGTGGGTATATGCCTCGAGTGTAGCATTTCTGCTAATTCTACACCGATGAGTCCACCACCCACTATAGCTGCTCGCTCGATATTTTTAGTATATTTTTCGATGTACTCTAGGTCTTGCAAAGACACCATACCTGAGACACCTTCGAGGTCTTGTCCAGGCCAGCCAAATTTGTTGGGTTGAGCTCCCGTAGCCAGAATTAGCTTATCATAGTTTAGTGGCTCACCATTTTTTAGCACTATAGATTTCTTCTCTGTATCTACTCGCTCTACATAATCATGCACGAGATTAATATTGTTCTTCTCCCAAAACCAGTCTTCGTAGGGTTTGGTGTGCTCATATTTCATATGGCCCATATAAATGTACATCAATGCTGTGCGTGACCAGAAGTGCTCAGATTCTGCTGATATGACTGTTATTTCAAAATCACTGTTTTTTCGGATGTGTCGGGCGGCTGTTATACCCGCTATTCCGTTTCCTATGATGGCCACATGTTGCATAAATGATCTATTTTCCTGTTAAGATGGGGTTTTTATACGGGTTTCGGCTGTCAATCATTTGACAAATCAATGTTTCTGTCTGCATATTCTGGTATATCACAAATTAGCGTTTGTCTTGATGTAATTCAAATTCAGTGTAGAGCGTAGTTCTCAGCATTTGCACTATGCTACTACATATTAGTGAGTCTTTTGTTAAATATTAAATCGAGATCAGTATAAATCGCATCTCTATTCAATCGTTTGCGATCCATCTATTCCCCGACTTGGGGAATGCTCAGGCCTAAAAGCGAGGTATCAGCTACCCACTTTTTTTGTGATGTTGCGTTTAAGTCATTTAAGAGGTGATTCCTCTTTCTGGTATAATCTTAGTTTTCTGTTTTTCTCCAACAACAAGAAAACGCCATGCAATTAAATTCTATCTCAAATCAAACACAGACCTTAACACAAAGCGGAGTAATTGACACAATCGGTAATACACCGCTGATAAAACTTGATAAACTCTCTAAGGATAAGCCATATACTCTTTTTGGTAAGTTAGAATCGGCCAACCCAGGGGGTAGCATAAAAGACCGCACTGCCAAACAGCTAATAGAAAATGCGATGCGCTTAGGATATTTGCATACTGGAGGTACTGTGATTGAGTCTAGTTCGGGTAATCTTGCTGTTGGCCTGGCTCAGGTCTGCAAATACTATGAAGTAAATCTTATCGTGGTTGTAGATCCTAAAATCAATCAGCAAACACTTAAAATATTAAAAGCATACGGAGCTCAAATCGATTACGTAAGAAAGGCTTGCCCTAAAGAAGGTTTTCTAGGTGCCAGACTTAATCGCGTAAAAGAACTGCTTGACAAACACCCTGGCAGCTTTTGGCCAAACCAATACGGAAATTTTGAAAATCCGAAGGCACATGAGCAAACTATGCGTGAAATAGTAAAATCATTAGAGGCGGCCCCAGACTACTTATTTGTAGCAACAAGCACGTGTGGTACACTCATGGGCTGCGCGCAATATATCAAAGACAATGGGCTACCAACCAAGCTGATTGCAGTAGATGCCAAAGGAAGTGTATTATTTAATAGACCTGCAGGTGATAGAGAAATACCGGGCCATGGAGCCAGTAGACCTTCTCAATTGCTAAACTGTGAGTATGTAGATGACGTAATACATGTAGACGATATGGATTGTGTTAGAGGCTGTCACTTGTTGTTGGATACCGAAGCGCTCATGTGCGGAGGATCTTCTGGTGCAATTGTATCTGCGATAGAAAAATACAGTGATAATTTACCGTTCGGCTCTGTATGTGCAGCTATACTTTGCGACAAAGGTGAGCGTTATTTAGACACAATTTATAACTGGCAATGGGTAGCCATGCTAAAAACAAAACAGCGACTGCAATCTGCTAATTAAAAATTTATGCATGAGGAGGCAATTTACAAAGTTGCAATTATAGGAGGCGGACCAAAGGGTTTGTATGGGCTTGAGCGACTAATGGCTCAAATTGTACATCAACAAATACAAACCCCGGTTCAGATTTACATATTTAATAAAACCCCACATTTTGGCTCTGGGGAGGTATATCGGCCCGACCAACCCAATTATTTATTGATGAATTACATCAATGAAAAAATTAATATGTGGTCGGAAGATTTACCAAAGCCAATCGTACCACAACCCTTGCCCTATAGCAAGTGGTTAGAAAAAAATTACCCGGAATATCCTGAAAATATCTACACAGGTTACTCATCCAGAGGTTTGGTAGGTAAATATTTGCAAGACGGATTTCATGAGATAAAGCTTCATAAACCATCACACATTCAAATATTTACACACCCGGCCGAAGTGATCGATGTGGAGCAATCTGGAGATTTTTATACGCTTACTGGTGAATACTCGGATGGGAGTAAGATAAACGTAAACCGAGTAAACCAATTGTTATTGACTACCGGCCACGGGTCTGTAAATGCGCATAAAGTGAGTATCGATAATTATACTGACTTTGTTTATCCTGTAGAAGAGCGATTGAGTCACATTGAGGAAGGGTCTCAAGTACTTATCAAAGGTATGGGGCTCACATTTATTGATTGTGCTCTGGCACTCACTGAGGGTAGAGGGGGCCTTTTTCAAATAGTAGATGAGGCACGATTTAAATATATGCCAAGTGGTGAAGAGCCTAAAAGCTTACTGGCGTATTCCAAGTCCGGTATACCTATGTTTCCCAGAAATGGGTCGGGTGGCGATAGTAAAAAGCTGCTTTTCTTCAGCGATCTAAAACTTGAAGAATTGTCAGAGAAGAAAAGTCTTGATTTTGAAAGAGATTTGATGCCTTTGATCATTGCGGAGATAAAATATAATTACTATAAGGTCTTATTCAAGCAATATAATTACAAAGCAAGTGAGCCAATGAGTGTTGAGGCTCTCAACTATGAAATTGATTGTTTTCACGATCATCACTCGGAGTTAGAAAAATTTTCTGTAAATCAACTCTTTGATCCTTTGGAAGAGCACAGCCATAATGCCATGGTTGATTATTTGAAAATGACGGTAGAAGAGGCGCTAAAAGGAGAGAAAAAAAGCCCTATGGCTGCTGCAGCGGCCACCTGGCGCAAATTGAGCCAAACTATCAATGATTTATACTGTTTTGGCGGGTTTCACCCTGCCTCTCACGAGCAATTTGTCTCGCAGTATCACGGTAAATTTAATCGTATAGCTTACGGGCCACCGGTAGAAAATGTAAAGAAGATTATCGCATTGGCAGATGCAGGGATTGTTAGCTTCAGTCACTCTTATCAACCAGAGATTGTTTTCTCAAAAGATGAAGAATGCTGGATAATAGTAAATAATGAAGGAGAGACTGCCGAGGCGTATTACCATATAGATGCACGGATTCCGAAAATTGATTTAGAAAAATCAGCCTCCAGATTATACAAAAGCCTGCTAAATCATGGTATTGCACGCCCCTACGTAAATCAATCTGACGATGGGACCTCTTTCGCTCCCGGATGTATTGACCTCGACAAACAAGGCCGACCAATTGGTGTTAAAAACCAAGTGGCTTATCGCATTACGCTCGCAGGTACACCTACAGAAGGGCTAACTTATGATAATGATACCCTCTCTCGTACACGAAATGATTTCGTAACCGACTGGGCCAGGCGTGTAGTAGATGATATACGCACAAATACCAAAACAAGTACATATGCCGTTGCTACCTAAACTTACACCAAAAAAGTCGACCTGGATGACTGAACTCGGAAAGCATGAGCTTTTGGAGGAGGTAATAGAACAGTTTGGCTCACCGGTAAATATTCATCATCTGCCGAGTTTTGGAAGTAATATAAAATCATTTGAAAATGAGCTCGAAAAACGAGAGCTAAAACATAAAATTCTATTTGCCCGCAAAGCCAATAAATGTCAGGGGTTCGTTGTTGAGTCACACAAGCTGAATCAGGGTGTAGATACTGCCAGTTATAACGAACTGAAGGAGTGCATAGCCTTAGGTGTTGACCCCTCTCAATTGGTGGTAACAGCGGCTATTAAAGAAGAGAGGTTACTTAGGTTAGCCATTCAAAACGAGATTTTGCTTATCCTGGATAATGAAGACGAGTTCATTCAGGTACAGAAAATAGCTAACGAACTGCACACTGATGCGAGAATAGGAATTAGGGTAAGTGGTTTTACCCACGAGGACCAAAAGCTATACAGCAGGTTTGGCTTTGATATAGAAATAGTCGAGTCGTTCATTTGCAACAACCTTACTTCTAATAAATATTCTGCCCTCTCATATGAAGGATTACATTTTCATTTAAATGGCTACTCTATTAGTCAGAGAGGAGTGGCTTTAAATGCATGCGTGGCCCTGGCCGATCGTTTGAAAGAAAAAGGTTATACCACCCATTTTATAGATATAGGAGGCGGATTTTTGGTAAACTACTTAGAAAGTCAACAGGAGTGGGAAGCATTTGACGAGCAATTAAGGAAGGCTGTAAAAGGTGAAAGAGATGAGATCACTCATGGTAATAACGGGCTCGGTTATGAGCTTTTGGAGGGTGAGCTGATCGGCCGATTGAATACCTACCCTTACTATAATGAAGTAAACAAAAGTAATTTCATGGCTCAGGTGCTCGATTACAAAGCAGAGGGTGAAAAGTCTAATGCCCAATTGTTACGAGAAAAAGGCATTGAGATTAGAATGGAGCCGGGGCGGTCTCTTTTAGATCAAATTGGGATGACGGTAGCTAGGGTCGCTTTTAGAAAACAAGATAGTAAAGGAGATTGGCTGGTCGGATTAGAAATGAACATGACGCAAATGCGCAGTTCCAGTACCGACTTCTTACTCGACCCGGATGTTATTTTTAAGGAAAAGCCAGCAACCAATGATGAAGTGGAGGTGTATTTTACCGGGGCTTATTGCTTAGAGCAAGATATTTTACTCAAAAGAAAATTGTCACTCAGCAAGTTACCAGACATTGGAGACTTCGTAATGTTTATAAACACAGCAGGTTACATGATGCATTTCTACGAGTCCGAGGCCCATCTATTTGATCTGGCTACCAATGTATTTTATGAAAAAACCGGGGACCGACCAGCGTTGGTAGATTTTGCCAGAGACGCGCATGTGCAGCAGCTGGTATAGTTGGAATCTATACGTGAGTTATTGAAATAACTTGATCAGGTGTATGATTAAGTCATTAAGGGTATCATGTGTGGTGTCCTCATTTTTGAGATGCCAACTCAAATTACCTCCATTCTTTATTTCAATACGTATTTCGGCATTTTCATCCAGATCAAAGCCATTTCTTTCCAGAGCATTTTTGGTCCAGAGAAAATTGTGACCATCACCCATAAGATGGACTTTATACCCTAATGATTTCTTTTCAAGAGTACCTGTTTTTAGGTCGTAACCTTTCAACTTAAAAACTTCATCAATCGCTCCGTTGAGTACGAGGTCTTCTGGTATGTCCTCTCTTATAGGTTGCTTTTCTCCTGCCAACCATAACTTATCTGCCGTTTGTAAAGCCAGGTCTAACTCATGTGTGGCCATTATGATCGTTTTATTGGCATCTTTGGCCAGGTCTTTCAATAGATTGACAATCGCTACGCGATTATTAAGATCGAGGTGTGCTGTTGGTTCGTCCAAGATCAGAATTGGTGTGTCCTGTGCCAGTGCTCGTGCAATCATCACCTTCTGCAGCTGCCCGTCACTTAGTTCAAATACCTTTTTGTGGACAAATTTTTCTATCCCGGTTTGGGCAATGGAGCGATCAATAATCTGCTGATCTTCTGTGTTAATTTTTATGTTCCAGCCGAGATAGGGATATCTCCCGAGAGCCACGAGTTCGTAGGCATTGAGATTTCCAGCATTAATTTGCTCAGTAAGTACAAGGCTAATTTCTTTAGCGAGTTGCGATGGCGAGATGTCATTTAGATTGGTCTCTCTAATATTGATATTCCCTTCAATAGGTTTTTGCAATGAGCAAACCGTCCTCAATAAAGTTGACTTACCTACGCCATTGGGTCCCATAAAGCATATCAATTCTCCCGAATAAGCCTTCAGGTGAATATTTTCAATAACTCGATTTATTGACTTTCCTTTAAAATAACCTACGGTAAGGTTATCAAGGCTTAGGGTAATATCGTGATCCGCTCTTATCAAGTAAAAGTATTTTTCATGCTGCCTTTATGCAAAATAATCCAAATGACGACTGGCGCACCAAGAAGCGAGGTTATGGCATTTATAGGCAAAATATTCTGACTGCCTGGTACCTGTGAAATGATATCACAAATGAGCATTATAATCACCCCTGTAAGCGCAACAGCGGGTATCAAAATTTTATGATCTGACGTATCAAATAGTAGCCTCGTCAGGTGCGGTACGGCAAGGCCAATAAAGGCTATTGGTCCACAAAAGGCAGTGATTGAGCCCGCCAACAAGCTTGTGCTTATGATAATTAATAATCTGCTGCGCTTAATATTTACACCCATGCTTCTCGCATAATTTTCACTTAATAGAAATGCATTTAGGGGTTTTATGAGAAATGCAGCAAGCAGAAGACCAGCCATAATAATTGTACCCAATACGGTAAGTTCATTAGTGCTCAGTCCGCCAAGACTACCGAATGTCCAGAAAAGATAAAGTTGAATTTCATCTCCCGTACTGAAATATTGGAGGAGGCTAACGATAGCACCTGTTAGGCTGCCAAACATGAGGCCGATGATGAGTAAGGTCATGCTATCTCTCACTCTCACTGAAACGGCCACAACCAGCAAAAGAACTAAGCCGGAACCTGCACTTGCAGCACCTACGACTAACCAATTACCAAGGTCAGATATAAAGAAAGAGGAGGTAATGACACTGCCCGAAAGCATTAATAAAGCCACGCCAAGACTTGCTCCCGAGCTGATTCCTAATACAAACGGACCGGCCAGTGGGTTTCTAAATAGGGTCTGCATCTGAAGACCACTAATCGCCAAACCCGCCCCTACAGCGATAGCAGTTGCAGCTCGCGGAAGCCTAAATTTTAGGATAATATTCTTCCAGCTGGTCTTCTGAGTTTCATCACCCAAGAGTATGCTTACTACATCATCTATTGGAATAAGTACACTTCCTAACGAAATATCGAGCAGGAACAATACTAAAC
>NZ_SMMD01000692.1:3431-5730 GCF_009711475.1 Fulvivirga aurantia | reverse complement strand
TTGTACACTATGAGCTTCGTTTAGGTTCTCTGCTTGCTCGGCATAATCCGGTTTTGTTAAGGAGTTTGTGAGGATCTCATAAAAACCATTTGAGGCTAACAGCTCAGTAATTGATTTTTGTACACTATCCGGGTCAATAGCCGGGAAGTTTGCCAAAAAGTCACTTTTCACGAAATCAGGTAGATCAACATTGTTGAACCCGTAAATTCTCAGAATCTCCTCAATTACATCGGCCTCGCGCGTAACATCTACTCTGTAAGGTGGTATTTCAGCAGTAAAACCTGATTCGCTTTCATTCTTAACTTTAATATCAAGCGCGGTGAGTATATCGTGAATTCGGTTAACATCAATTTGCTTACCGATGAGTCTATCAACATTTCTATACTTAACGGCTACGTCTAAAGGCTTAATTTTGGCAGGATATATATCTACTATCTCAGAAGAGATGCTGCCACCGGTCAATTCTTTAATTAGTAATGCAGCTCTTTTAAGCGCATAAACCGTAATGTAAGGATCAGTGCCACGCTCATACCTGAAAGAAGCATCGGTTTTAAGTTGATGATGCTGTGCTGTTTTTCTTACAAAATCAGCTGAAAAATAAGCGCTTTCTAAAAATATATCTGTTGTTGTTTCAGTCACTCCAGATCTGATGCCTCCAAAAACTCCCGCAATACACATGCCTTCATTTTTGCCATTACAGATCATCAAATCTGTGCTCAGAAGCTTTCTTTCTTTCTCATCGAGCGTAGTAAAGGTACTGCCTTCGGCCAGGGTTTTTACAATCACCTTGTTGTCGGCAATATGTGCTGCATCAAACGCATGCAAGGGCTGACCCATTTCATGCAATACAAAATTTGTAACATCTACCACATTATTGATTGGAGCCAACCCGAGAGAGAGTAGTCTGTTTTGTAACCACTCTGGTGATTCCTGTACTTTGGCGTTTGTGATACTTAAACCTGAATATCTAGGACATGCTTCGCTATTCTCAACTTCAACT
The DNA here is from genome assembly GCF_009711475.1 of Fulvivirga aurantia. Taxonomy (GTDB): domain Bacteria; phylum Bacteroidota; class Bacteroidia; order Cytophagales; family Cyclobacteriaceae; genus Fulvivirga; species Fulvivirga aurantia. The sequence goes on along the minus strand of NZ_SMMD01000692.1, from coordinate 4,730 downwards.
TCTATAGTTAAGTCGTGGTTATCGACCTTAAACTGATCAACAGCAGGCCATTGGATATCTTTGCCGAACACTGCTTTTAGGTCTCTGGCAGTACCTATATGAGAAGTAGCATCAGCCCTGTTTGGTGTAAGCCCAATTTCAAAAATATAGTCTTCGTCAAGATCAAAATACTCGATCGCAGGAGTGCCATTAGGTAGCTTTGTTTCAAGCACCATAATACCGTCATGACCCGCGCCTAAGCCTATTTCATCTTCTGCACAGATCATACCTTCAGATACTTCTCCGCGTATTTTTGCCTTTTTTATCTTAAATGAATCGTGCCCTTTTGGGTAAAGCGTAGTGCCGACTGTGGCAACTATTACCTTCTGGCCTGCGGCTACATTTGGCGCCCCGCAAACAATAGGAGAGGGACTGTCGGTACCAATGTCTACTGTTGTGATGCTTAGTTTGTCAGCATTAGGGTGTTTCTCACAGGTAAGTACTTCACCTATTACCAAGCCCTCGAGGCCTCCTTCTATTTTTCCAAACTCTTCGAGTCCTTCAACTTCAAGTCCGGTATCTGTAAGGGTTTGAGAAATTTTTTCTACTGGTTGATCCAGCTCTATATAATCTTTAAGCCAGTTTAAAGATATTTTCATTTATAAAATGCGGTTAGATTCTAAATTAAGAGGGCAAAATTAATGATTTAGTTTGTTGTAGAGCAATGTATGAGAGATAAAGAAATTAACTTCTTACATCTGGAGGTTTGATCTTACAAGTAGTCCTACATAATCAAATCACTCATAACTCTTCTCTCCAGCCTCAATGGCTACTGTGAGTAGGTTTTGCTTAGGTGGAAGTGGACAACTGTAGCTCTCATTATAAGCACAGAAGGGATTGTAAGCTTTATTAAAATCAATAATGATTGATTTGCCACCATTATGCTTTACATCAAGGTATCTGCCAGCTCCGTATGTTTCAATAGCGCTGGTTTCATCTCCAAACGCTAAGAAAAGCTCGTTCTCCTCTACATTTTCTAAAATTAGTAAATTATGCTCTTGCTCTTTAAGCTCAAACGTGGCCCTGCCGTAAGTTAGGTATTGTTTTTCCTTTCCATCATTAGTTTGGAGCTGATAAATTTCCTGCTTTTCTACGAGTGAAAACCTGGCTTTAACTTTGTACTCCAATTTTGGAGGATAGTAATTGAGGCCATCATATTGCTTATTGTTTTCTTCGAATGGAGATTCATCGGAATTTCTCATAAATCGATCTGTCTCATCACGATGATCAGCAATCTCTTCTTCTAGTTGCTCTTGTGTT
>NZ_SMMD01000692.1:0-3194 GCF_009711475.1 Fulvivirga aurantia | reverse complement strand
AATGGCCGCCACCAGCCCAATTACTATATATAATATCTTTTTTTGCATTACATCAGGTTTTCATCTGCAAAGCTAAAGTAGCCATCATTTGTGAAAATGAGATGGTCTAAAACGGGTATTTCGAGCATTTCACCAGCTTCCTTCAACTTTTTTGTGAGGTTTATGTCTGCCTGGCTTGGTTTAAGATTTCCTGAAGGGTGATTATGACTGAGTATTATAGATGAGGCAAGCTCATCCAGGGCCATTTTAAAAATAATCTTGGGATCGGCTACGGTGCCAGAGACCCCACCGCTGCTTATCAATTGCTTTTTAATGACTTGATTGGAGCGACTAAGCATAAGTACCCAAAACTCTTCATGGCTAAGGTCGAGCAGGTGTGCCCGCATAATGTCATATGCATCTTGAGAACAGGTAATTTTTGGTTTCTTAACAACTTCTGACTCTTTACGTCTGCGACCTAGCTCGAGAGCAGCCACTATACTGATGGCCTTTGCCTCACCAATGCCTTTAAACTTCATTAGCTCCTGTACAGTGAGTTTGGCCAGGTCGTTGAGGTTGTTATTTGTGTGTCCTAAAATTTGTTTGGAGAGATCTACAGCACTCATAGATGCGGTGCCGGATCCTATCAATATGGCTATTAACTCTGCTTCAGAAAGTGAGGCTTTGCCTTTGAGTAGTAGTTTTTCTCGTGGGCGATCTTCTTCTGCCCAACTTTTGATATTAAGATAAGCGGTGTTTTCCATTGTTTTTCGAAAGTAAGGAAATTAACGCTTTTCTACTACCTCATGTAGAAGGAGGTAATAATGGAGCATAAATACAAAAAGCTCTGATTCAAAAAAGAACCAGAGCTTTTTGGTGTATTTATAAAATGCCTTACAGGCTATTTACAAGCTTAGTAAGCTTAGATTTTTTGTTAGCTGCTTTATTATCATGAATGATATTTTTCTTAGCTAATTTGTCGATCATAGAAACTACTTTTTTAAGCAACTCCTGTGCTTCAGATTTATCAGTAGTATCTTTCAACCTCTTGATGAACGTCCTGGTTGTTTTGTGTTGATACTTGTTTCTTAATCTTTTCGCATTATTTGATCTAATTCTCTTTAATGCTGATTTGTGATTTGCCATATCTGAAATTAAATTCGAATACCCTTCTAATATTTTGAGTGTGCAAAGGTATATCTAATTGTTGAATTTGCAAAATGTAGTTTGCTAATATTTTTATGTTTGATAACTTACCCTCCATTTTAATTAAAACCATTTTAGAATTTTGAGAAGAGTTTTTCTGCTGCTAGTCAGTAGCTTATTTTTTTGCCTGGGAGCCGGTATGTGGGGTTTTTTTGCGCATCAACGTATCAATCGGTTGGCAGTATTTACACTGCCTGTAGAAATGATCGGGTTTTATAAACATAACATACAGTATATCACAGAAAATGCTGTAAACCCAGATAGAAGAAGATATGCGGTAGAAGGCGAGGCGCCACGACATTTTATCGATGTAGATATTTATGGCGACAGTGCGGTTTATAAAATGCCTCGATATTGGACTGAAGCTGTTGAGAAATATAGCGAAGATACATTACAGGCTTATGGGATTGTACCCTGGCATATTTATTTCATGAAATTACGATTAACCGATGCGATGCGCATAAAGGATGCAGCAGCTATATTGCGGCTCTCGGCTGATCTTGGGCACTATATTGGAGATGCCAATGTCCCACTTCACACTACAGAAAATTATAACGGACAACTTACAGACCAGTACGGCATACATGGTTTTTGGGAGTCACGACTGCCTGAGCTTTTTTCTGATGATTATGACTTTTTTGTAGGTAAAGCAGAGTATATTGAAAATCCTCAGTTGAGGGCGTGGGAGGCGGTTGTGCAGGCTCATGAAGCACTAGATTCTGTTTTATGGTTAGAGAAAAAATTGAGTAAGCATTTATCAGCAGATAAGAAGTATAGTTTTGAAACGCGTGGTCAGTCTACAATAAGAGTATATTCCAGAGAGTATTCTGAAGAATATCATCAAATGCTTGATGGCATGGTGGAGCGGCAAATGTTAAGCGCTATTAAAATGGTCGGAGATTTTTGGTACACCTGTTGGGTAGACGCGGGCCAACCGGATATGGATGAATTAATCGATTTTGAGTTTTCTGAAGAAGAATTGGAGAAAAGAAGAGAAGAACTGATGGAGTGGAAGAAGAAAAAATATGAGAGCCGTGAGCACGAAGGTTAAAAAAGCTGCTTACTCATTTGGTTAGCAGCTTTTTAATAAAATGATTCTTATTTAATTCACCGGGTAAAACACATGCGTAACCCACTGAGTAGTGTCAGTTACTTCTCCCGGATCGGTGATGTAAATTTCATAAGGATTTCCACCTTCTTCCAGATTGTTGGTAGCCATATAAGCCTTTATTTCGTCATATGTTGAGGAAAGTTCTGAATAATTACCCATATGAATAGCTTTTATTGACTTACCTCCCTCAATGCGCATAGCTTTTATTTCTTCGTGTTCAACGGTTGTGCCTTCAGCCACTGGCATTCCACATATCATACCTATTTTATCTTCTTCCATAACAGTGTAGACCGAAAGTGGCATTCCTGTCATTTCAGTGCCGGATTGTTGCATATGGTTCATGAGTGTGCCATAAACTTCAGCCATTTTTGTAGAAATGTTATCTGGAGTGGGATTTTCCACGGTGGCTTCAATGCCTAAGTAATTGATAGGTTCAGCGTTTATTAATGATATATTGCTGTTGGCCTCATATTTTGATTCTATATAGTCTTTTAACTTTTTGAGTCCTTTTTCATAATCCGGGCCTAAAAAGTCTTCCATATCCATAAAAGCGTACATCGCTTTACCAAAACTCGCTGGCTTTTCTTCATATGTCCATGTGACTTTAGAGGCACCTGACCCTTCTGGTTCAATGATAAAACGAGCAAATTGTTCCCCCGGAAAGCCAAACTGCATTCTGTATAGAATCATTTTGTTTTCTTCTACCTCTTCTATGGTCATTGAACCATTTCCTACATCAGAGCTGTCACTTTCCCACAAAAATTTTGCTCCGACACCAGTATCCGGGCCTTCAATGGTATACTTAGCTGCAGGATCCTTTTCATACCACACCGACCATTCATTATAAGTCTCGAAACCGTTGAGCTCTGAGTAGATGGTAGAAGGAGAGGCATTTATT
>NZ_SMMD01000226.1 GCF_009711475.1 Fulvivirga aurantia | reverse complement strand
TCATTTGTAAAAGAAGCCGCAGCATTGAAGTCCATGTCATTAGTGATGGTGATATCACTAGACCCATTAAATGTAACTGAACCAGTGTCATTTAAATCGAAATCTCCACCTACATTAAAATCACCAGTACCATTAAATATAAGTGTCCCCGTTGATTCAAGATTGAAATCATTGATCACATTAATTGTCCCACTGTGCGAAAAAGTAGTGGTATTTGTCGAAAAAATCTCAACGATATTCTCAATTGTCATGGATCCGGCTCCAGAAATTGTAAGTGGATTATTATCCACCACTTGCAGTGTATTGAAGCTAACGGTGGCTCCACTATTCACCACTAGACTATGACTACTTCCATTACCTTCAAAATCTAAATCACTTCCCGCTGTAGCACCATCTGTGAAAGTACTCCCGGAATTAAATGTCACAACACCATCGCCCTCCACATTTAAATTGAGATCATTATTAGTAAATTGAAGTGTACCAGTATTATCAACTGTCACATCATTTACCCATGAGTCACTCGTAATATCAACTGTATTTCCATTACCAACAAAAATTGGTGTAGTTTCATCCGGAGAACAATTACAAGTTGCACCTCCATATCCTATAGTTGACCAATTGATCCCATCATTCCAGTCACCATTAGCTCTACTATAAAGAGTTTCTCCAGCAAGTGATCTTACTCTGACATTTCGAAAATAATGGTTTTCAGCATTAGTGTTATTCCTAATCACTACTACCAACTGAATCTGAGATTCAACTATAGTTCCGGATGTTACAGTAATGAAAGTATTGCCGAAATCATTTACTGTTCGGTCTATCCGATTAGCAACTGGGGTGCTTTGATCGCCTAATGTATTATAGTATAATTCAATATAATCCGCATTTTCCAATGCACCTGTCTCAGCAATATCGTAAGATACTATCACACCTGATGGGTATGATGACAAATCTACTAAGTCTGTATACCACTTTACATCTCCATCTGTGTCTCGCCCCTGAAAATAGGAAAGTGACCCTTGACTCTGTTTTGAAAATACAGATGGTGTTCCTGGACTAGTATCTATATTCCAACC
>NZ_SMMD01000123.1 GCF_009711475.1 Fulvivirga aurantia | reverse complement strand
AAGACACAAAGTCCAGTATTAGAGTAAATTAGCTCGCACAATCAAACTATTATTAGAAATAATCTGCCAGTATAAGAATATTCTAATTTAAATGATTGCAAACAGAAGAATATTTTTTTAGCTCCTCTGAATTAGCTCACAGATTTGTTGCCTTTAGCAATTTTTAAGATGGTTTTTGAAACCCAGGATCTTTCGGAATTAATGAAGTGACTAAGCGCTTTATCAGTGATTTGTACAATATCGGTAAGTTCTTTGGCTACTCTTTTAAACTCCTTGGCATCTTCAGAATTTTCATCATCAAGCTCACTCACCTGATTGAGTACACGCATTACCGGTTTTATTTCTTTGTTTTTTCTTTCCTCAGCCACCTTTCTCGCCAATGCCCATACATCTCTTTCACAATAAAAATACTCCTTACGCTCACCCTTTTTGGTGGTTTTTAAAATAAGCTGCCAGTCCATGAGAGCCCGTATGTTCATACTTGCATTGCCTCTGGAAATAGAAAGTTCTTCCATAATCTCTTCTACTGAGAGTTCTCCACGGGTAATTAAAAGCAAAGCAAATATTTGCGCCATTGTCTTATTGATGCCCCATGAG
>NZ_SMMD01000708.1 GCF_009711475.1 Fulvivirga aurantia | reverse complement strand
AATTCTTCTAATAATTGTCTTTATTGTATAATTTTTGGTAACATTGATAATTTTAAGATTTTGTATTCTTATGTTTCAAACGCCATTTACTTACCTGCTCCTTTTATCTGTTTTAATTTTAAATTTTACATGCTTCGCCCAAAGTCCATTCCAGACCGTCAATGCGTTTTCAGCTGGTCAAGGCATAGAATTAACTCCTGAAGCGGGAGACTATGACAGGGATGGTGATATAGATATTCTTGGGACAGGGTATGAAACTGCTCTCTTTAGAAACGATGGAGGAGATTTCTCGTTAGTCAACGTTCAATTACCACAGTTGGGATATGGAGGCATGTTTAAATGGGCAGACCTTGATAATGACAATGACCTTGATATTGTGACTGGCGGATGTAATGACAACGGAACTAATAACACCTCACAATTAAGTATTTATCGTAATGATGGCGGGGATCAGTTTACTTTAATTGAAGTGCCTACAAATTTAATTTGTGGAAGTCAGTTTAGTCTGGCTGATTTTAACAACGATGGGCTTATCGATATAGAAATTGAAACGCCATCTGAGTCTAACAATAATGTAATAGTTGGCCACACGTTTTATATCAACCACGGTGATTTTAGTTTTCAACAGACCTTTGATATTAATAAAACATTTGGAAAGACTACCTGGACAGACCTGAATAATGATGGTTGGCTTGATTTTATACTATTGGATGAAGCTTTTAAAAATCTAAAAGACGGCACATTTGAATCTTTTACTGCAAGTAATTCATTGCCAAGAAATGAAAAATTCTACAGTATTGATGCTGATAACGATGGAAACACAGATTTAATTACTAGGGATGGGATATTGTTGAGCAATGATGGAACTGGCCAACTCACCTCTGAGGGTAAGTATTTACCCTTTAAATACATACGTGATCTTCTTGTTGTTGATTTTAATGGTGATGGTTATAAGGATATAGTAGCAGCCGGGGGTAATTCGAGTACTGTCATCACTCAATACTTTCAAAACAACGGAGATGGCACCTATACAGCTGACTTTTTATACGATCAATATATTTATAGTTATAATCTGGCGGCAGCGGATATGGACAATGACAACGACCCTGATCTTATTTTAAGTGGCGTTTACGCTGGAAACACAGTTATCTTACTGAATGATCAATCCAGTCATCTACTTGATCCGGTATCGCCTGGTAATCTTCAGACTGTAATTGATAATGAGCATATTACCTTTTCCTGGGACGCTGCCACTGATAATGAGCAATCTTCCTTACATTATAATATGTACTTGTCATATAATGATGGCTATATAATCACTCCAAATGCCGATACCTCTACCGGATTTAATCATTTACCTGGGAACGCTAACGCCTTTGAATCCCAGCAAAAACAAATACAAGTAATGGCTCTTTCAGACGGATATTTTCAATGGGGCTTGCAGGCAGTAGATGATGAATTAAATACTTCTCAATTTAGCCTTACAAAGGAGTTTACACTTTATAAAAATAATCCAGCAGATGCGCCAACCAACTTATCAAAAAGTATAGTGGAAGACCGTTCAGTCTCATTCACTTGGACTGATAACTCATCTAACGAAACTTCATATACAGTTGAGAGGTCTTCCATTAATGGAAATACAGGGTTTGAATCAATTGCTCAGGTTGCGGCCAATGTAACAAGTTATGTTGATAATACTGTTGAGCCATTGGTTAACTATTATTATCGTATTCGTATCGATGGCACTGAACAGCTAGCCTACTCAAATGTAATAAGCATTAAAACAAATCCTGGCGTAGATATTGCTCCTTTTAACCTTATGGCTAGCGCAGAGACGAGCGCCACGGCAAGAATAGACTGGGAATATATAGGCCCTTCTGATGGGTTTGTCATAGAAAGATCACACAAAAACAAAAGCAACTTTATTGTAGTAGATACAGTCGATGCAGGCGTTAGAACCTTTACAGACCAACAGTTAGAATCCGGCACGAATTATTACTATCGCATTTATTCAATTGATGGTATAGATTATTCCCAATACAGCAATATAGATAATATTACACTTCCGTTTAAAGAGTTTGAGAAAGTAACATTGGCTTCTTTAGATTATGAATCACGTTATGATATGGGCGCTATTGCCTGGGGTGATTACGATAATGATGGTTTTGATGATTTGTTTCTTGGCTATGAAGTACAACTTTATCATAACGAGGGAGATGGTACTTTTCAAAAAATTACAGAAACCGGAATAGCCCCATTTACACCTTCATATGGCTTTGTGGCTTCTTGGGGAGATTATAATAACGATGGCTTTCTAGACTTATTCTACTATAACAATGCCGATAAGAGCGCTCTTTACAAAGGCTTTGGAGATGGCACCTTTTTTAAAGTAAATACGGTCATCAATAGTGAGCGGTCTGATATTAGCAATGCCACTTGGACAGACTTTGATATGGATGGAGACCTGGATTTATCTATTACAGGCAGCCCCTATGTGTTCAGATATGACGGTAATGATACATTTACTAAAGTAAAATACGATTCGTCAGAAATTGGATATTCCAATAACTACTCTATTGCGTCTTGGGCTGACTATGATGATGACGGTGATCCAGATGTATTTTTGGGGAATTATGGAGACGATAGGTTTTTTCAGAATAATGGTGACGGCAGTTTTACAGAAATCACCGATCAGCGCATTACGTCTGACTACAATTTTGACTGCTGCCCAATTGCCACACACACGGTCCTTTGGGCTGACTTCAACAATGACAATAAACTAGATCTAACTACTTACCATGCCGGGGGACCCATTTATACTTATGAAAATAATGAAAATTCTTTTGATAGTGCTTTTTACTCTTATAAACATAACCGTCAATATCGAAAAAATATATTTTGGACAGATTATGACAGTGACGGTGATCTCGATTTGTTTGCAATGGGACATTACAATATGAAAACAGATATATGGGAAACAAAAGAAGGTATACCATTTAACAAAATCACAGCAGGGTTGCTATATGACGTAGTCGAAAATGATGCAATGTTTTCCTGGAACGATTATGATAATGATGGCTTTAGCGATCTCTTTGAGTTTGACGAGAACCACCAGATATATAAAAACATATCAAATCAAAATAATTGGCTTAAAATAAGACTTAAAGGCCGTACCTCGAATAGTACTGGGCTTGGGGCTAAAGTATTTGTTAAATCTAATTCAGAATGGCAACGTTCTGATGTCACAACGCATCACAGTTATAGAGTACAGCAAGGATTCATGTTATTGTTTGGTCTGGGAAAGGCAGAAATTGTTGATAGTATAAAAGTACATTGGCCTTCGGGAAATAAACAGTACCTAACTGATGTTGAGGTGAATCAGGTACTCCTGATTGACGAAATAAACGCACAAGAGACCGTATTACCAGCCCCGTCTAATCTTACGGCAGAGGTGAGTTACCCTTCGTCCATTTTATTAAATTGGACAGATCGATCAGCAAGTGAAAGTGGTTTTGTAATAGAAATGATGACAGATGGAGGACAATTTGAAGAAATAGGATCAGTAGAAGCTAATATCGAAACATATGAAATCAAAAATTTAACATTAGGAGAGACATATAAGTTTCGAGTACGCTCCTCTCCCTCACCTACTAATCGATGGACAAACATAGCTGAAGCACAAATCAGGTTATTTACGGAAGTGTTTGCTGGAGATATATCATATATTCGTTCTAAAACCGAAGGATTGGCATGGGGAGACCCAGATGGAGATGGAGATCCTGATTTATTTATTGGCTCAGAAACCTTTGAACCAGATGCTATTTATTACAATGACAATGGATACTTTACCAGAAGTCCATTGGGTACTGATTGGAGGTATTCACAACAGGCGCATTGGGTCGATTATAACAATGACGGTTATCAGGATTTACATGTTTCAGTAGGTGGTAGTATTAGCGGATCACCTGAGTACTTAAATGATGTACTTTATAAGAATAATGGTTCAGGGCTATTAATTGAGCAAACTGATAATATTTTGTCAGAAGATGGGTTTTCTGATTATACAGCAGCCTGGGGCGATATTACTGGTAACGGCCACCTGGATATGATTACCCCTAGGTCAAATGAAAGACCCATGCTTTACACTAATGAGAATGGGGAGTTTACTATTCAAAATTTATCTTTTGATTTGGATGATGGTGCCGAAATAATCCTTACTGACTTTGACTCAGATAGAGATCTGGATATAATTTCTACTGATTATTACAACTCACTAAATATTTATAAAAATGGCAATGGACAATTTACAGCTTATGATGGTGCTAATCCCTATATCTCTGTTCATTCGTTTGTACTAGAAGATTTTGACAATGACAATGATTTTGATCTATTGATTACTGATTCCAACCGAAAGTTGAGATTACTTTTGTTCGATTCATTTTCGCTAAAGTATACTGAATACCCCAATGTATTTGAGGCGTCTCCAACTACTTCTCAAGTGTCAGTAGGTGATTTTGATAATAACGGATATTTAGACGTGTTTGCAATGGGAGTAAATAATGCACAGGAAGAAAGCAAAATATATCTGAATCAGGGAGGGTTGAATTTTGCATCATTGAATGATCCTATACTTGAACGTTTTATACATGGATCAGCCATTGCAGATATAAATAAAGATGGACAACTAGATATGGTTGTAGTTACTTCAGAGCACTATTTTGATATCGACAGGTATATTTTGCAAGGAAATAAATCCGAAAACAATTGGTTTAGAGTCAAACTGAGAAGCAACGAGAATAATCGCTTTGGTATAGGGGCTAAAGTCAAAATTTTTACTGGTAATACGACACAAGTTCGTGAAATCAGAACCGGATCAAATAAAATATCCAGTCATGAACAGGTTGCCCATTTTGGTCTTGGATCATATGCTGCTATTGATTATGTGAAAGTGGAATGGCCCTCAGGCGTAGATCAATGGATCACTAATCCCGATATAAATACTGAACTTATCGTTGAAAGGGCCAGTGCCTCTGGCCCTCCTGCTCCTACCTCCCCGACAGGACTGGTAGGAACAGCGCGTTTTCCAGGCTATTTTGATCTAAGCTGGAATGATAATAGTGAGGATGAAATGTATTTTCGTTTAGAACGTGCCATAGGCTCCAGTTCATTTGAGCCATTTATAGAGCTAAGCAAAAATACAACGACATATACTGACAGTACCTTCGCAAACAATAATGAGAACAGGCTGGAAGTCAAGTATCGCGTGGTAGCAGTATCTTCTTATACAGTGGTATCAGAACCATCAAATATTGTTGAATTTGTAGATGTCAGACCAAATATACCATCAAATACTACAGCCATGTATCAATCTTCCGGTTACATAGATATTAACTGGAATGACAATAGCAATAATGAGCAACTTTTTAGAATTGAGCGTGCTACAGGGATAGGTCCATTTTTAGATTTTAAATATGTAAAAGAAAACATCACCTCTTATACAGACAGCTCATTCGTCAACTCTGAAGGTGACGAGCTAGATGTCAAATACCGAATAGTTGCCATTTCGATTAGTAACATTGAGTCAAGTCCATCAAATACGGCCTCAATATCTGTTATTGCAGGCCTTGACAATAATTCTGATGACCTTGTTTTATATCCGCAACCGGCTACCTCAGAAGTAACCATTCATAACACACGCGTTATAAAGAGCATATCTATAATTAATGGAAATGGGGTCACTGTTGAAGAGATTGTTGATCCTGGATTACGTAAGGTCACTGTACCTGTAAGTAAATTGTCTCCGGGTATCTACTTTATACGTATAACTGATACAAAAGAAGTATTCCTCAAAAAAGTCGTTATTCGAAAGGATAAATGAGGTTGCAATTACTTCGATTGTCAAAATGACTGGATAGAGCTAACCACTAAGTATTTACAGGATACTCAAAAATTTAAAATCTTTGAAGAAATTTATCTACCTTGTAGCTCTTCTAAAACACTAAAACAAGAACTATGAAATTAGAAACAATCACCCCAAACCTAATGGAT
>NZ_SMMD01000003.1 GCF_009711475.1 Fulvivirga aurantia | reverse complement strand
CGTCATCCCTGCGCAGGTTGGGATCTCATGTGACATTACTTGACCTTGTTGGTGTTTTAACCAACAAGCTATTGAAACAGGGACAATCCCATAGCTGGATTGGTACCACACGATAACAACCCTTTCTAATGTAATCAAACTTTACTAATCCTCAAAGGCTTAGTAAAGTGATCAAGCCGTTGATAATCATCTAATATCACTAAA
>NZ_SMMD01000052.1 GCF_009711475.1 Fulvivirga aurantia | reverse complement strand
ATCGGTAGCGATAGCGAAGAGTCTTTTTAATGTTGAGAAGCTGTGAGTTGCGAGCTGTGAGCTGTGAGTACGTCAGAGCACAATTTCATAATTCGGACTTGATCCGGAATCTTGTATCTATTGCTAGAGATTCCTGATCTCCGCTGCGCTCGTCAGGAATGACGGTCGCTTTTAATAGTCAAGTCACTCTGACAAAAGAGAAGCAACTTAATATCCTGATCAATCTTCCTCATAGCTTATGGCTCAAAGCTCAAGGCTTTAGGAGACTCTTCCGACTCCTATGGTCGTCCTACCGATGACGCATTTAGTTAA
>NZ_SMMD01000001.1 GCF_009711475.1 Fulvivirga aurantia | reverse complement strand
GCTTAGAGCTTAGAGCCTAGAGCCTAGAGCCTAGAGCCTAGAGAGAGAAGCTTATTGCTGAGGCTCAATGTTTTGATATCGGTAACGTCACTCAGAGGGCGCAGCCCGAAGAGTCTCTAATTGAGCGGAGAGCTTAGAGCCAAGAGCTTGATGCCGCTCAGAGTCACTTGAAAAGGACTCTGAGAATACTCTTTTCTTTT
>NZ_SMMD01000910.1 GCF_009711475.1 Fulvivirga aurantia | reverse complement strand
AAAAAAGCTGACGCTAAGTCATAGCTAAGCCCAAACTGCGGTTCCTTCCGTGCAGTTTTTACACATTTCTATCTCATTTCTTGATTTCAATAGCGACTGTCTGAAGTTGCTATATGCATCGCTTTTCCAAACACTTCGAAAACTTTGCTTTTGCAAATGACCCAGTTGGTAATGTGCATCTTTATCAAAACAACAAGGCACTACTTTTCCATCCCATGTAATCACACAAGAGTGCCACATCTTCCAGCAATGGTTTAGTAATTTACTTTTGATCGAATACTTGCCGTTTACTTTTTTGTATCGGCTATACTTGTCTATCGTGGGTATTAACGGAGAGCCGTCTTCAAAATCATAAATCTGAGCCGTTTTTAAGCCTACTTCGTCTACACCAAGTTGCCTGGCAAGCGCTTTAAGTTCATTTATTTGATGCTGATTAGGCTTAACAACCAAAAATTGAAAAATAACATGTGGCGTTTTTGACTTGAGTGCTTTCTTCCACTTTACAATATTCTGAGTACCCTCCAATACTTTTTCCAACTTGCCACCTATGCGATATGACTCATAAGTCTCTTGTGTAGTCCCATCAATAGAAATAATCAGACGATCTAGCCCTGATTCAACCGTTTTACGAGCATTATCATCATTTAGATAGTGCGCATTGGTTGAGGTGGCTGTGTATATTTTATTTTTTGATGCGTATGACACAAGCTCCAAAAACTGTGGGTGCAAATAAGGTTCGCCTTGAAAATAGAATAGAAGATATGTGAGCGTGTCTTTAAGTTCATCGATAGTTCGCTTAAAAAAATCCCCATCAAGCATTCCTGTGGGTCTGGTAAAAGAACGAAGACCGCTAGGACACTCAGGACAACGTAAGTTGCATGAGGTGGTAGGCTCAAACGATACGCTCACCGGCATGCCCCAGTGTACCGGCTTCTTTGTGATTTTGGCATACAAATAACTAGCGACCACCTTACTGGCATTCCACGCCCTGGTGGCAGTTAGCTTAGAGATATAATTTAATCCATCGGTTAGGTTGCCATTCACATTTTAAAGATAATCGAGATAGTTGACAATGCTATATTTCGGTAAACCAGTTTCATAAATACATTGCCAATCCATCACCCCACGTAATTAAAAGGCCAAATGGATCGTTGGGTTGTAAATGAATAATTATATTCACAGCATCAAATTGATTTTACTATTCAATGAAAAACCTCATCATTTCGCTAGTCCTTATTCTGGCCTGTACAAATTTACCCGCTCAACATAAGCAACTTTCCTCAGAAGCTACCATTCATATCATTACAGTGGGTCCTTACCAACCGGAATTGTATTCCGCTTTTGGGCATAGTGGTATTCGGGTGTTAGATCCGGTAAATCGAATTGACGACTTCTATAACTATGGGGTTTTTGATTTTGACCAGCCTAACTTCTACCTAAATTTCGCACGAGGATTCCTCAACTATCGCTTAGCTGTGATGGACTACCGCAGAGTAAGAAATTTTTATGTATCGCAAAATAGATACATCCACGAGCAGGTATTAAACTTCGACCAGGAAGAAAATCAAAAGTTATACGAGTTTTTGGAGTGGAACGCGCAGCCAGAAAACATGTATTACTATTACGACTACTTCTATGACAACTGTGCCACCCGTGTACGAGACGCAGTAGAGCAGACATTTAAAGATAAGGTAGAGTTTGATGGCTCATATATCGATACCGACTACACCATAAGAGACCTTACCGATATATACTTACAAGAGCAGCCCTGGGGTGACTTAGGCATCGACCTGTGCCTGGGCTTACCAATGGATAAAAAAGCCACTCCCTATATGTATATGTTCCTGCCAGACTATATTGAGTTGGCTTTTGACAATGCCACTATACTCAAAAACGGAACCAAACAGCCTTTAATTAAACGAACTATCGTAGCCTATGAAGCCAAACCTGAGGCTTCAACTGCCAGTGCTTTTACTCCATTGTACGCCTTTAGCTTGCTTGCCTTAGTGATGATATTTATTACCTACCGTGGCTATAAAAAAAACCAGCATAAAAAATGGATTGACGTATCCTTTTTCACAGTCATAGGATTACTGGGTTGGCTACTGTTCTTACTTTGGGTAGCTACAGACCACAATGCGGCTGCCACAAATTTTAACTTATTGTGGGCATTGCCTTTTCACTTTCCGCTGATTTTTTGGTTGCTCAAAAAAGATATTCCTAATTGGGTAGCTTATTTCTATTTATTTACGGCTGCCCTTTCTACACTCACGATTCTGTTATGGGCCTTTTTACCACAAAATCTACACAACTCATTAATCCCGATCACGTTGATAGTTCTCATTAGAGGATTATTTATATACCATCAGGTCAGAAACAATGAGAGAAATACAAACTGAAATCAAAATCAATAAGCCGAAAGCAGAAGTCTGGAAGATTTTAATGGACTTCGACAAGTATCCGGAATGGAACCCTTTCATATTGAGCCTGCTTGGCAAACCTAAATTACGCAGTCGGTTAAAGGTAACGATCAGGCCTGAAGATGGTAAGCCGATGGTATTTAAGCCGAAAGTGACTATGCATAAGTCAAATGAAGTTTTTGCCTGGCTGGGTCAATTATGGATGACCGGATTGTTTGACGGTCATCACCGTTTCGAACTTAAGGCCATTAATGACAGTGAAACCTTGTTTGTACATCGGGAAGAATTTAGTGGTTTGCTTGTACCACTATTTTGGAAACAAATAAATACCAAGACACGCGCAGGGTTTGAAGCCATGAACAAACAACTCAAAGTAAGAGCAGAGGCATGAATCGCATTGATCGTCTATCGGCCATTCTCATACAATTACAAAGCAAGAAAGTAGTAAAAGCACACGAAATTGCAGAGCGCTTCGACATAAGTCTAAGAACCGTCTACCGTGATGTAAGAGCCCTGGAGGAAGCTGGAGTACCGATCGGAGCTGAGGCTGGTGTTGGGTATTTTCTCATGGAAGGGTACAATCTACCTCCAGTAAAATTTTCTAAAGAAGAAGCCGGTGCCATTTTGATGGCCACAAAGCTTGCAGAAAAAAACACTGACAATTCAATTCGACATCACTTAAGCGATGCACTGTTTAAAATAAAGGCCGCTCTCAGGGTCGAAGAAAAGGCTTATCTGGAAAGTATAGACAATAATATTGAGGTAATAGAAGTGCCTTACAGTGTGAAACCTGACTTCCCTGACAACTTTCTTACAGAGCTACAGCAAGCGTTGGCCGACTATAGGGTAATTAATTTTGATTATTATTCTAACTACGCAGACTCTTTTACAAATCGTGATGTAGAGCCACTTAGCCTTTGTTTTTACACCAATCATTGGCATCTTATCGGCTTTTGCAGGCTTCGCCAGGATCTGAGAGATTTCAGAGTCGACCGTATAATGAAGTTAAAAACAAAAGAAGATACCTTTGATGCAAAAGCTCACTCAGACTACACCTCTTATTTAGAAACCATTCTGCAACGCAACGATCTCGAAGAAGCAATTATCCGGTTCAAACCAAGGATGGCCAGGTTTGTAAACGAACAGAAGTACTTTATGGGATTTGTAGAAAGCGAGCAGGTTGACGGTTGGGAGCAAATGAAGTTTATGACTTCCAGCAATATGGGACTTGCACACTGGGTTATACAATTCGTTGATCAGGTCGAAGTTATTTCTCCCAAAAGCCTTAAAGAAGAGGTAATTAAACTCATAGAAAAGGGCAAAGAGCACCACCTTTCTTATTGAAAATCATTTGTTGAGAAATAGTATTTCATCTCTTTAGAAAAAAATTTCAAACTCTCTCAACACTGCTGACATAGGGTTGTCACTACCGCCTATTTACTTTGAATTAAGTAAACAAGTAAAACAATTTTAACCCAAATTGATCATGACAAACATCGCAGTTAGTAAAGAGCCTTACGTAATCGAATTAGTCGTTTACAAAGTAAAATCTGAATTCAGAAACAATTTCCATGACTTACTTGAGCAAGCACGACAGCAAATTAAATCGCTGACCGGTATGGTGGAGTACAAC
The DNA here is from genome assembly GCF_009711475.1 of Fulvivirga aurantia. Lineage (GTDB taxonomy): Bacteria > Bacteroidota > Bacteroidia > Cytophagales > Cyclobacteriaceae > Fulvivirga > Fulvivirga aurantia. Next base: position 11,720 of record NZ_SMMD01000910.1, on the reverse strand, counting down.
ACCTTTAAATCAACATCTAACGAGTTGGTTTTTATTGACCTTGTAAAATGGGAAACGCTAGATCAGGCAGTTGACGCAAGTAGAAAAGTTGAGCAAATGAAGCAGCTTGCTCCTTTTATGGCCGCCTTTGAAGAAGTAAAATTTATGGACCATTTTGAGCAGTATACTACGTTTAATAATTCCGAAAGCCTATCGGTAGGTGAGCTTGCATCAAATTATTATCAGGCAGGGTCAGAGCCAAAAATCGTTGAGTTAAATCAGTACAATTATCTTATGATCAGTGGTGTGTCTTCCCCTCAGGATGAGCGATTTCTCAAATCTATGGAAGCCATTTATGCTGTGGCTTACGCATTGAAAAGCCACTACAAAGCTGTCAGCAAAGATTTTGTGGTGGCTCCTATGGAAGCGCAGTGGTGGGCTGAGGGCCCCGGTACATTTGAGGATACGCCAATGGAAAACTGGCACTGGAACATAATGATCCCTATGCCGGAATTTATTACCGAGGATATTGTGGACCTGTGTATAGCAAATACATTGAAAAACAAGGTGACGCCTTACCTAAATGAAGTGAGCCTTAAACCATTAAACGAAGGCAAAACTATTCAACTCATGCACATTGGTTGTTATCTTGAAGAAGCTCCTTCGATTAAGAAGATCATGGATTTAGCAGAAAGAAAGGGGCTATCGGTAAATGGCCACCATCATGAGATTTATATTTCTGACCCAATGAAAACACCTGTAGAAAAGCTTAAAACTATTCTCAGGTACCCGGTGATATAGCAATAAAGGCCATCTGGAAACTCTAGATGGCCTTTATTTTTTTAGTCTGTGGCTTTACCTGCTTTTACATAGGTGAGTCCAGGCCCATCGCATGGTAGGCTCCCTCCTTTAAGTTGGTTTTCTTCAATTCTCAAAAATTCATTGCCTCCACAACTCTCTTTCAGCTCATTGTTGACGTCTGTATATTCCACTTCGATGTAGGTACCATCCGATTTCTCTTCTACAGTATAAGTACCCTCAACACTTTTGCCGTCAGATCGGTATTTTTTCACCTTGCCATTGGCTTTAAAATCATAAAACTCTGCATAATCCAACTTATCGGCTGGTGTTACCTCATTAGTCCAACCGCTGACAACTTCCGAAAGCTTCCAGGTACCTGTAATAGCATCACCCTGAGCTTCTTCTTCACTATCGCAGCCTAATGTCATAATAAAAATCGCAACTATTAGATATTTCATAATTTCATGTTTTTACTTAAGACACTTATAGTACGCAATTAGTTGTACTAGAATAAAAACCCTAGTCTCACATAAAATAGTGTCTCTTCTGAAGATCTACCAACCTCTGCACTTAATGCCGCCATATTAAACGGAGTAAACCATATGCCTCCACCGATTCCATTGTGCCAGGTATCTGAGTTTTCTTCTTCTAACCATACACGACCAACATCGTGAAAGGCCAATACTCCGAGGCTGGCTGGGAATAAATAAGTTTTCAGATTAGTGAGTTTAATACGTACTTCTGTATTGTTATAGAATTTTCTGTCTCCGTAAAACCTCGTTTTTCTATAACCTCTAATCTCATATTTACCCCCCAAGGTTTGTCCCATAAAAAATGGGTAATCACCCAAATTGGCGGCATAACCAAACCTTGTCGCAAAAGTTACTCTTGCCGGCACTTCAAAACTCATGTATAACGCCAGAGATGAACCAAACTGATGAAAATCACCGGACCCCCCATCTATACCATAAAAGGTATTAATCTCGTTGTCCCAAAAAATCCCCGCTGTAGGCACGTTTTTATCTTTTCTCGTGTCGACCTCCAAATGAGCTGTACCGCCCACATAGTTAAAGGTCTGATCTTCTATATCAAGATTTTGATCCTGCAGAAACTCGCCCACAAAACGCTCTCGCCCACCTAAGTCTTCCAGCTCCCAGTTGTAATAGTTAAGTTGACCTCCAACTCGCCCAAAAGGACCAAGGTTTTTAAATAACCCAACATTTACTGCCATTTCTTCGAACCTCAAACGGTAGTAATCTATTGACCGATTTACATTTACGGTTTCATCAATATTTCTATCAAACTCGGTATCATTTCCAAGGCCAAAGAAGTTATTGGCAAAATCCGGGGCACGCAGTCTTACGTCCGTTTGGAGATCCCAGCTGCCTAAAGCGTCTGTATATAGTCCGTTGTATTCAAAATTGAATGAAGCAGTATTGAAAGCATAACTTGCCAACAGTTTATGGCGCTGTTTAAAAGGATCTTTTCTAAATCCATGGGAAGTATGCACAAAACCTCCTCCCAAAAATATACCATCATCCTGGTTGAAGTTTGCAGTGATAAGAGGGGTAAGCACATCATACTCAAAAGCTTTTCTATTATAAAAATTAACAGCTTCGTCACCTGACAGCTCGTTTCTACTTTCTTTATTAAGTGCTAGTACATTTCCCATTTCTGAATCGTAAAAGATGGTTTTCTTAGCTGGCCCGATCACCTTTGATTTATCGACAAGCTCATCTTCACCCGGCCCACCAATTATCCTTACTTTTATACTTTTCTTTGACTCACCATCTACTACAAACTTGTCTTCTCCTCTAAGGCCATATAATCTGATTTCTTTGGTCTCTTTGAATTTAAAGATGCGGTCATAAATTTTATGCTTTATTTCTCCATCCTTTTTCATCTTGTGCACAATTACATGCACATCTCCATTATCTAACCGATTGACCTGAAAGTGCTCATGTTTATCGCTTCCCAACACATCTACTTCCTTAGCTAAAAACAGGTAATGATCTAAGGCGTAATCAACCAACTTATCTCGTCTTGCCTTAATTTTTTCTGTCACTTCCTTTCCGGAAAGCTCATAGATCGGCTCCGGCCATTGATTAATGGCTTTTTCTATTTTCTCATCTGTAAGGCTCTCCTGCAATTCTTTTGCAACTTCTACCCACTGTTCCTTAGATAGATTGGTTAAGAAAGTTCTATCAAAGTACCGAGCATTAAACATAAACCCTGAAGTCCAATCAACGTCATAATCAAACCCTTCGAACTTAGGCAAGGCCCATTTTCGACTCCATATCTCCGGAAAGAAACCTTCATTTACAAAGAAAGCCTGATCCCTATCTCGTGGTATCGGTCGGTACATTTTACCCTTGCCTTTTTTATCAGTTTCGGCCCAGCGCCACTGGTCGTCATGCCTGTCCCAGTCGCCAATGATTAGATCAAACAATCTTGATTTTAACGTAAAGCGCTGATCGACCTCATTATCGTTATCCTCCTGAAGCTCCTCAACGACTTTGTTGGTGTTTTCTATATCAGGTGAGTTGCCAAAAAAATCAGCATCAGACCAATCTTTGGCAGGCCGCTCTTCAAACAAGGCCAAGGTAGCCGCAAAATCTTTTTTGTGCTCACCAAAACGGACATCTTCCGGGATGTACACTATTTTAGGATTGGTGTGGTAAATACCTGCTGCATCTGCCAAAAAAGGCACAACTAACGCTCCATAAGGATGTGCAGCGGAAATCTGATCTTGTACAAGGTCTACTGCAAATGTGTTTCTGAGGATTTCCGGAACGGCATTTTCAGGGTATTTCTCAATACTGCGCAGCACATATTGTCTACCATCAGCCGCTTCTAATCTTAAGGATTTAGTCTGCATGCCTCCACCACGCTGCACTATTTTAAGACCGCCTTTTTCTTTACCAATATCAAAGATAGGTACCTCTATTTTAGTCTTCCAGACATCTCTGTAGTTTTCTCCGAAAAGCTTTTTTGCTGCAGCTTTAGCTTCATATTGATAGCTCGCCTGGGTGACTACAGTGCTATCACTAAAATCGTACTCTGCTTCATACTCCTTAGCCTGCTCCGGCTCAACGAAAGGCTTGTTCATAAGCAGTTTTTCAAAAGTAACGGGCACCTCACCATCAGGAAGTGGTTTATGAAAAGAAACTTTTACATCCCCATTGCTGTAGAAATCGAGCCGGCCGAAGCCATGTGCAGATTCTGCATACTCAGCGTAGCCTTTTTTTCTAACAAATGAAGTTTTCGAAATAGAACCACTTACTACATAATGCACGCTGTCTTTATAGGAGTATTGCATACTATGCTCATGACCTGCTACATGTACGGTATTAGGAAATTTTTCATAAATATCCACCAATGCATCTCTTACCGCTTTGTTTTTAGGGTGTGTTATATCTTGTGGACTGCCAATAAACTTTCTGTAAATCGGGTGTATAGACCCAAGAATTGGTGGCTTAAAGTGTGTGATTGTTGGGAAAAACCCACCGTGAGATCCATAGGTATACATAGGGTGGTGAGTAGCTACCACTACCTTTTTGTGGGCATTTTTCTGCATCATGCCTTCTAAAAGCTGAAATATCTCTAACACATTGGCCGACTCGCAGCCTCCCTGCTCTTCGTCAGGCTTACTCCAGTTGTGAAGAAACCACTGTGTATCTAAAATGATCAGCACTATTTCATCATTGAGTTCGACCTCAACCGGCCCGGGGCACCCACCTGATGGCATAAACACATTGGTGCTGTCTAGGTGATTTTCGAGGTATAACTCCTGATTTAAAAGGTTTGTCCAACCGGTTTTTCTTCCCTGAGCCCAATCATGATTACCAGGGATAAAGATTTTATGACCAGCAAAACCATCTACTAAAGCGATATGCTCATCAGCAACCTTTTCTGTTTCTTCACGATTTGGAGACCGTTCTGAAGCCATACCTTGTGGATATATATTGTCTCCCAGGAAGATGACACCACTTTTTTCTCCTGTGATTTTCATCTGGTCTTTTAGTGTCTTATACACGCGTTTCTGACCAGGCACAATTTTACCCGCATCACCTACAAGGTAGAGTGTGTAAATACGCTCTTGTGCGTAAGAAAACGATATTGCAACTGAAAATATGGTAAGAAGTACAAGATGTTTGATAATGCTATTTTTAGTTCGCATAATTAATTGTCATCAATTTTCCTTTTCCTCCATCCCCTTCACTGGAGATATACATCGTTCCATTGGGAGAAAAACACAATCCTTCAGCCTGATTGTAAGTTACAGAACTTAACCTGATAACCTCTTTTAACTCAAAACCGGGCGTTAAAACTACCAATACTCTATCTGCCGAGAGCACATAAACATCGCCAGTAATGGGGTGTACGGCAATTGCCGAAGGATCAAAATCATTTACCTTATTAAAGTATTTTCTTTTACTTACAAAGTCATTTAAATCGTCTTCTTCGATATCAAACAACTCATTTTCTACCAACTCCTTTTTACTGATATTATAAGCATAAATAGCCTTGCCATCTGTTTTATTATCATCTGTATCTTCATCTCCTTTTAGCGCAATAGCCAAATTTCCTTTGATGAAACCCAGTCCCTCAGCATCATTTTTTCTTTCCAGAATCGTTTCCGTCTTAACTGCATCTACTTTGTCATCATCAGTAATTTCAAAATCATATATATCACCGTCACTTTCGAGTATATAGGCATGATTATCAATAATTTCTACACCTTCATAGTCTCCCGAATTGCCAAAATCAATTTCTCTTTTGATTTCACCTGTTGCAGCATCAAGAATAAATAAATCACCACCCTCGTCTTCCACTGCAGCCAGCAGTCCATCTTTGTAATATGATAAACCTGAGATTTCTTCCAAATCATAATTTAAAAAATGCTTTTTAGTGGGTTTATAGAGTTTGTACCCGAGTTTGGCGTGGTCATAATCCATGTATACACTATCGGTACTTTGAGAAATAAAACTCTCACAATTAGTTGACAAAGAGCCTATAAAGATGATCGCAAGTATGGTCAGAAGTTCTTTCATTGTAAGAGTAACAAAATAGATCAATTCAAGTTGATAAAAAAACTTGATTGACTCAAAAAAACTGTAACTGGAGCCTATCTTTGCGCCATGAGTTTAAAAAACGATCTACTTCTACGCACTATCAAAGGTGAAAAAACAGAGCGCACACCGGTATGGTTGATGAGACAAGCTGGTAGAATTTTACCAGAATACAGAGCTGTAAGAAATAGCCTAAGTGGCTTTAAAGAATTGGTAGAAACTCCTGAGCGAGCTGCTGAGGTTACAATTCAACCTGTTGATATACTTGGAGTAGATGCGGCCATTATATTTTCTGATATATTGGTGATACCCGAAGCCATGGGACTGTCTTATGAGATGGTTGAGAAAAAAGGCCCTAGTTTCCCAGAAACTGTAAAGTCAGACAAAGATATTGACAAGCTGAAGGTGGCTGATGCCGAAGGTATTCACTATACTATTGACGCCATCAAAGAAACGAAAAAGGCCCTTGACGGTCGTGTACCTTTAATTGGTTTCGCTGGTGCCCCCTGGACGATCTTTGCCTACATGGTAGAGGGTGGTGGATCAAAAACTTTTAGCAAGGCACGAGCCATGTTATACAAAGAGCCGGAAATGGCCCACCGATTACTAGATATGATAACCGATAGCACTATCAATTACCTAAAAGGTCAAGTTGAAGCTGGTGCTGATGTGGTACAGATTTTCGATTCTTGGGCAGGTATTCTAGGTCCTGAACAGTATGCTGAATTCAGCCTGAAATATATTGAGAAGATTTGTGATGCCATCACAGAAGTGCCAAAAACGGTTTTTGCTAAAGATGCCTATTTTGCCAGACCAGCATTTTCATCAATAAACTGCGAAACTGTCGGCTTGGATTGGTGCATGGATATCAAGGAATCGAGGCAGATTTTGGGAGAAAACAAAGTACTACAAGGCAACCTTGACCCTTGTGCACTTTACGGCTCAGAAAAGGCTATAGAAGAGGCTACCAAAACCATGCTTAAAGAATTTGGCCCATATAAGCATATTGCAAATCTTGGCCATGGTGTATATCCGGATATCGACCCAAATAGAGTAAAGCATTACATAGAAACTGTAAAAAGCTACAGTGCAGAAATGAGATAATTACTCATCTTTTAAAGACTTTACCGGATTTACTACAGCAGCCTTTATTGATTGGTAACTTACTGTTAGCCAACCAATGGCTAATGCTACTAAACCAGATATCAAGTAAGTATCGAAGCCTATAGAAGTTTTATAGGCAAAATTGGCTAACCATTCATTCATGAAATACCATGAAAGCGGTATTGCTAAAATCAGCGCTATGGCAATAAGCTTTGTAAAATCTTTAGACAATAGCAATACAACACTAAACACAGAAGATCCCATTACCTTTCTTATGCCAATTTCTTTTGTGCGTAAACCTGCCATATAAGCTGCTAAACCAAACAAGCCTACACATGCGATGACTATGGCTAATATGGCAAATACTGCGAAGATTCTTCCCGAATTGGCTTCTGTCTTATACTGATCATATAGCTCATCATTTAGAAATTTATATTTGATAGGCTCTTCCGGTACAAACTTGTTCCAAACCTGAGCTACAGCTGCAATTGCTTCTTCATAATTATCATTACTTAGCTTTGCTGAAATCACACCATTAAACCCAATGGCACTTTCGTTACTAACCATTACAAACGGACTTATTTGATCTTTGAGTGTCATGTAATGAAAATCCTTTACAATACCGACTATCTCATAGAGACGATATACAGGCGTATCACCTGGCGTGGTATGCCTTACCTTTAAGCCAACCGGATTATCTACATCAAGCAATTCAGCGGCTGCCTGATTAATTACTATTGACAAAGAGTCATCATAATCTTTAGAAAAAGTTCTCCCTTCAACGAGCTCAAGCCCCATGGCCTCTGCGTAGCGATCATCTACCGACATTCCATTTGCCGTGATTGATTCGGTTGCTCCCTGAGGCAAAAATTGGATCCCAAAAAATTGATTTACCGGTAAACCACTGGAAGCACCTACTTCAATCACATCAGGTAAAGCCCTTAATTCCTCTATGAAAGTCTCCTGCTGCTCATCTAGCGCACCAATGCGCTCGATGGCCAACACACGGTCACGGTCGTAACCCAGGTCTTTGTTTTTAATATAATCTAATTGCTTTTGTACGATAAGTGTACCTGTAATGAGAATGATAGATATTGCAAATTGAAAAACAACGAGGCCGTTTCTCAACCAGGCCGAGCCTCTGTTTGTAAGCACCTTACCCTTCAAAACATTTACCGGGTTAAAACCTGACAAAACAAATGCCGGATAACTTCCTGCTAGTAAACCTACTAAAACAGCTGATCCTAAGACAAAAAGGATCGACCATGAGTTGAAATTGAATACCAGGCTTTTTTCAGCCAATTGATTAAAGTAAGGAAGCAAAAACACGACTGCCCCAACAGCCACTATCGTAGCGATGAGTGTTAAAACCATTGATTCTACTAAAAACTGGCCTATCAACTGAGATTTTGGAGAGCCAAGCGTTTTACGAATACCTACTTCTTTGGCTCTCTCTGTAGACCGTGCGGTAGACAGGTTCATAAAATTGATACAAGCGATAAGTAAAATGAGAAAGGCTATAGAGATAAAAATGTAGATGTCATTAATATCACCACCCGACTTAAACTCTCCCTGGTACACGACCGGATAAAGATGAATATCGCTAAGAGGGATTAAAGAATAATTATATCCGTTGCCGGCTGCCACATAAGCTTCATAGGTCGTATTTAAGTTACTTTCTATTTGTGGTGCAGCGTAAGTTTCTACTAGTTGTGGTAATTTGTCTTCCAGGCTAGAAACATCAGCTCCTTTTTGTACCTCCAGGTAGATATGCGTGGAAAAGGCGACAAAGTTCTCGTTTTGAAAAATAAATTGAATGCCCTTCAGAGCACTGATAAAATCAAACTCCAGGTGAGAGTTTTTCGGTACATTTTCAACCACACCCGAAATGGTAAACTCCCCAAAGTCGGTATTGAGTACTTTACCAATTGGATCCTGAGCACCATAATATTTCGTAGCCATTCGCTCAGTAATCACCATATCCTGAGCACCTGATAAAGCGGTTTTTTTATTTCCCTTTAATAGCTTAAAACTAAAAACATCAAAGAAATTTGAATCAGCCGCTATAAAACCATCTTCTTCAAAAATATTTTCTTCCCCTTTTTCATCGATGTATCTTACCAGCACCTCGTTATTAATCCCACCGGAAAACACACGCACAGTTTGATTAACCTCTGGCAAATCTCGGGCTAATACATCTGCATAAGAGTGAGGTGTAATAGCATAATTGGTTACATGATCAGGATATAAACGCTCGAGCACCAGCTTATGAATCTGATCTCCTTTCTGGTGGAAATTATCATAAGACAGCTCGTCTTCTACATGTATAAGTATCATTAGGCAACTAGCGATACCTACAGAAAGACCCAAAATGTTTATAAGTGTGAAAATTTTGCTCTTTAGTAGATTCCTAAAGGCAATTTTTATCAGGTTGATGAGCATGATCGTAACGTGATGGTGATACCTTACTTACTGTAAGTCATCACCAATAGTTACAAAATACCTATAAAAAGCTCTTTCTACCAGACAGAATAAAATTACGCCAGCATGCGTAACAGGGTAGTAAGTTTAGATTTGAGGTTTCTTCTATCTACGATAAAGTCTAGGAAACCGTGATCAAGCACAAACTCTGCGCTCTGAAATCCTTTCGGCAAATCTTTACCAATAGTCTCTCTAATCACACGAGGCCCTGCAAAACCAATAAGTGCACCTGGTTCGGCAATATTAAAATCGCCAAGCATGGCATAAGAAGCTGTAACACCACCAGTTGTAGGATCGGTGAGTAAAGATATATAAGGAATTTTAGCTTCGCTTAAAAGCGCAAGTTTTGCAGAAGTTTTGGCCATTTGCATAAGCGACAAGCCGGCTTCCATCATTCTGGCTCCACCAGACTTTGAGATCATCAAGAAAGGTATGTTGTTCTTTAGAGAGTGATCGATAGCTCTGGCTATTTTTTCACCAACAACCGAGCCCATTGAGCCTCCAATAAAGCCAAAGTCCATACAGGCAACAGTAATTTCAATACCGTTCATTTTACCGTAAGCAGATCTTACAGCATCTTTAAGGTCAGATTTCTTCTGAGTGGCTTTTATTCTATCAGGATACTTCTTGCTATCTGTAAATTTCAATGGGTCAGCAGACTCCATATTTGCGTCTAGCTCAGTAAACTTATTATCATCAAACAGTATTTCAAAGTACTCCTTCGACCCTATTCGTACATGGTAACCATCTTCAGGGCTTACATAAGCGTTACTTTTCAATTCACGCGTGTGAATTATCTTGCCACCCGGGGTCTTATACCATAATCCATCAGGTGCTTCACGCTTTGCTTCAGTGGGAGTTTGTATTCCTTTGTCTTTTCTCTTAAACCAGCTCATGCTTTCTTAAATTAAGAATGGATACGATTCATTTGTGCCCATTATTTTGGCAAATATCTACAGTCTGGGGCATCTTTCAAAAATTAGGGTAAAGAATGTGATCAGCTTAAATGAATCATTATCTTTACATGGTCTAAATGAGCCATTTTGGCCCATTTTTTAAATTAATTTTCCACAAAAAACTCATTCTACATATGTCAGGATCAGAATTTAAACCAGGTGTAATCACTGGTGATGAAGTTCAGAAACTCTTCCAATTTGCTAAAGAAAAGCAGTTTGCTATGCCAGCTGTAAACGTGGTAGGTACTAATTCAGTAAATGCCGTAATGGAAACTGCCAGCGAGCTCAACTCACCTGTAATTATTCAGTTTTCTAACGGTGGAGCTGTATTTTATGCCGGCAAAGGTTTAAATAATGACAACCAAAAAGCTGCTGTGGCTGGTGCAGTTTCTGGTGCTCATCATATACACCATATGGCTGAGCTATATGGAGCCAGAGTAATTTTACATACAGATCATGCGGCAAAAAAGCTTCTTCCATGGATTGATGGTATGCTAGACGCTGGCGAAGAGTTTTATAAAGTACACGGCAAGCCTCTTTACAGCTCCCATATGATCGACTTATCTGAAGAGCCTTTGGAGGAGAACATTGATATCTGCAAAAGGTATCTTGAAAGAATGAGCAAAATTGATATGACGCTCGAGATAGAATTAGGCGTTACAGGAGGTGAAGAAGATGGTGTAGACAATACAGATATCGATAGCTCAAAACTTTACACACAACCTGAAGAGGTAGCTTACGCATACGAAGAGCTGAATAAAGTAAGTGATAAGTTTACTGTAGCAGCAGCCTTTGGTAACGTTCACGGTGTTTATAAGCCAGGCAATGTGAAATTGACACCAGTAATTCTTAAAAATTCTCAAGACTATATTAAAGAAAAATTTGGCACCGGTGATATGCCTGTTGATTTTGTTTTCCACGGGGGATCAGGATCAACCACTGCAGAAATTAGAGAGGGTATTTCTTATGGTGTTATTAAAATGAATATCGACACTGACCAACAGTGGGCATTCTGGGATGGTGTAAGAAAATACTACATCGATAATGAAGGTTACTTACAAACTCAAATTGGCAACCCTGATGGTGATGATAAGCCAAATAAGAAATTTTACGACCCTCGTGTTTGGTTGAGAAAAGCAGAAGATTCGTTTAGAGCTCGACTAAAAATGGCATTTGAAGATCTAAACAATATAGATACTCTCAAATAACTATTAAGAATAATAATTAACTAAGGTCATCTTAAGAAATACGTTTCTGAGATGGCCTTTTTTATATTCTACCTGAATCAATACCAGCCCTAGATCACGAATACTTTATTGCTAAAAAC
>NZ_SMMD01000327.1 GCF_009711475.1 Fulvivirga aurantia | reverse complement strand
TATCTTTCTCCTTGCGTATATCATCCAGTTTCAGCTGCGTCATATCTATACAACCTACCGCTTCACCAGAGCTTATAAGAGCAATTTTAGAATCTGGTCCTAACTGAAAAATTTGAAGGTACTTTTTACTGATCTCTTTAAGCTCTGTAATTTCCTTGAAGTTATATTTTACTAACTCGAGCTTACCCAGGGCTTCTACTTCCTGTAATATAGCTGTAGTTTCTATCTCCACTGTAGTTTCAGCTGAATCAAGGTTTTCTTTAACCAAGTAGCCCACCAGCAATAGCCAAGGTAGTATAAGTAAGATAAAACGGATAGTTCTCACGTTATTTAATAAGTCAGTTTAGTACTACTAGAATTTACCTCAAAATCAACTACTCTACCCACAGGTATTGCTAAATTTTTCGATTCATGACCTATCGGCATTCCAAAAGCCATCGGATAATCATATTTATTTACATGGCTTAAAATCAGCTCATGAATATCTTTCCCAAATTTAATCTCTGTGTCTTTCATATCAGAAAAATCACCTATCACCAGTCCTGCTAAGTCTTTAAGTTTCCCTGTTCTATGAAGTTGGGTAAACATTCGATCGATTTTATACAAATACTCATCTACCTCTTCCAAAAAAAGTATTTTACCTATAGTTTCAATCTCACTCTTCGTGCCCAAACTTTCAGCCACCAATGATAAATTACCTCCTACAATTTCAGCCGAGACACTGCCATTCCGATTATAGTCGACTCTATTTGCTATGATTTCTCCACGATTATGAAAAATCAATTCTTGTAAACTGCCTAAGGACTCTTTTGTGCCATCTTTCCCATATTGTACTGGCATAAGGCCATGTATACTTTCTAGGCCATTTTTGTTTAACGCCAAATGAAGTGCGGTAATATCACTAAATCCGATAATCCATTTAGGCGTAGTTTTCAAAGTAGATAGATCAAGTTCATCTACTATTCTGGTCATGCCATACCCGCCTCTTGCACAAAATATAGCGGCTATGTTTTCGTCATTAATAAAGTTTTGTAGATCATCTAAACGCTCTTCATCTCTACCAGCGAAATACCCATATTTATTGTATAGTGATTTACCTTCTTGAACGTTTAAGCCCCAGGAAGCTAATATTTCATAAGCTGCCTTCATTTGATCCTTCGTGATTACCCTTGACGGTGCTACCAGGCCTACCCTATCTCCCTTTTTTAATGATCGTGGTACTATACTCATTAAATAAATATCCTTGATTTTACGGAAACAAAAAAACCCTGAATACTAAGTATTCAGGGTTTTTAACATTAATTTTTAAATCTTAGTTACTGCTAGGAGTAATACCCATTTTCTTTAGTACCATATCAGAAATATCGTGTTTAGCATCTGCATAAAGTACTACATCGATACCACCTACCTGGCCATTAAGTACATAAGTATAGCCGTTTTCTTTAGCTACGGTTTCAATCATGTTACCTACTTTAGCATATAGGGGCTCCATTAACGTGGCAGATTTCTTTTGTATAGAAGTCTGAGCGTCTTGCTGAAACTTTTGAATACGTTGCTCTAATTGTGCTAGTTCAGTTTCTTTCTCCTGTCTGATGGCATCTACCATGCTAGCTGCTCCTTGTTGATATGACTGTAATTTTTGCTGATACTCTTGATACTTAGCCTGAAGCTGACTCTGTAATTGCGTATTATGTGCCTGAAGCTCTGATTCCACTTGCTTTGCCTCTGGCATTTCACTCAATATGTAATCAACATCCGCATAAGCA
>NZ_SMMD01000024.1 GCF_009711475.1 Fulvivirga aurantia | reverse complement strand
AGCCGCTTAATCAAACATGCCGTTGATCAGGATAATCGAGAGGAGCTGGTTGAAGTTGCCGATGATATTGATCATTCTGTGTCTCACCTATCCGGTCTGCTTGATAATTTACTGAACTGGGCGATGCAGCAACAAGGCCATTTCCCCAATGTGCCGGAGAAACTATCGCTGAACCAGCTCATTACAGAAACCAAAAATGTCTTTAATACTATGGCTGAAAGTAAGCAAATCGCACTTTCAGTGAGC
>NZ_SMMD01000085.1 GCF_009711475.1 Fulvivirga aurantia | reverse complement strand
ATATTATCTTTCTGTAGACGCATACAACACATCATATGACGGCACTTTTACACTTTGCCTGCAAGATGATGTAGACTATGACTACTACGAAGGCGCACAAGACATTACCAGCCTAATCGGCACTTGCTCGGCAGATGAAGCCTACACCACGGTTGGTGCATCACCAGATTTGAATGCAGGTTCTTGCTGGAATAACTCCGGCCCACAACTCAACAGGTGGTTTTATTTTACGGCTCCGGCCAGTGGAAGAATCAATATCACAGTTGACATTGGAGGTTCAAAAGGAACACAAAGAAGATCACAAGCTGCACTCTGGCAGAGTGATGGAACGACAGAAGTTGAATGTGCACGTTATACTTCTACTAACAGTGATGTGGTGGTACTGGGGTCGACCAGCTTAACACCAGGAAATACATATTATCTTTC
>NZ_SMMD01000544.1 GCF_009711475.1 Fulvivirga aurantia | reverse complement strand
TACACCGGTTAATCCAATTGAGCCTGCAATAGATATGTATGCATCATCTTTGCTAATTACGTATCTAGAAATCTTTTTATGAGTTTCATTTGATAGGTATTCTAATTGCTCCTTCTTAATCTCAAACTCACCAAAATCTGTTACTCGAAGGTATGGGTGGGAGGTTTTTTGTTCCGAGTATTTAGCACCTTTTGGAAGTCTTTTGCCTCCTTTTACATTGGCAATATTTCCTATGGGAGTAATCAACCAATCTGAAGTTATATTCCAATTTTTAGGGATTTTATCAGGTTGGGTCTGTTGAAATGGTTTTAATTTTCTAGGTTTAATAGGCTTCTTCCCTTTCTTTCCTTCCTTCTCCCATTTTTTAACTGCTTCTTTCCAGTCCTTAAGTTCTTGTTCGTATCTGGCTTGGCGTTCTACTTTGATGCGTTCTAAGAGCTTTTCAGCTGATTCAGGACTGTTTTCTTTTCGCCACTCTTCGGTGAGCTTTCCTTCAAAAGCATGCTTGAGCAAAGCTTGCCGATATACTTTTAGCTGGTTCTGAGCCAGCTTGAGATTCTCCACGCCATTGTCCAATTCACTAAATAGCTCTTCTATCTTTGCAACTATGCGATGTTGTTCTTCAACCGGTGGCAAATTAACCTCCAGATCTTTCAGTATCGTCTGACTGATATTTGGCTGTGCTCCTCCAATTCGTTTTTGTAGTAGCTCTTCTTTTCTATTTATTAGAAAGTAGAATAAATACTTATTCGGCATTCCAGCAAAACACATAATTGAGGCAACTGCTTGATTTGTTGCAGCCTCTATTCCGAGAAATGCCAGTCTACCTACAGTTGCCCCATAAAGAGCGATCAGCAAGGTGCCTTTTGGAACAATCTTGGCACTAGAATTCTCAATTGCCGTCTTAGTTATGTATTCTTCAGTTTTTGTAATAACTCCATATTTCAATTCACCAGATTTTACCCAAGGTATATCTCCATTATAATAGGAGCTATTTTTTCTATTCGGAGTTCCTCCGCTAGATGTTAGACTAATTTGTTCTAGTCTGACAGTTTCCCATCCAATCGGTAAATTCAACTCTTGATTCATCTACGCTACTAACTCCTTATTTAATTCATCAATCATGACATCCATCTCTTCTCCAAAGAGATCCCACATTTTCATCATTCCACCTTTCGAATCAAAAGGGCTAAAATCCAAATCATCTCGCTCCAGATAAAAGGAAGTAGCAATGTGATCTTTAATCATTCTTAGCCATGTCATTTGCTCCTCGGTGTACTTCACAGGCCCAGCCTGTTTCTTAAACACCCAGTCCTGAAATCGCTTATCTACTACTTTGCTAAAAGGCACTAATTTTTTATCCAATCCAATGACTCTTCGTACCAGAGCAACCAAAGCAGTGAGTTCATTGAGTGGCGAACTGTGTTGTAATCCGTCTAAATGTTCATAAGCCTGCCATAGCCGCATCGGTGCTAAGGTTGGCTTATCCTGTTTTAACTTATCTAAAAGATCTTTTACCAGATCATAGGTTAGGTCCTTTCTGCTGTACGGCTCTGCATAAAACCAGCTCAAGGCCAATATCTCATCCTTGTGTGAGGCAATGTAATTTTTAAAATCTTCAACAATGGCCTGCGCTTTTTCCTTTTGTTCAGTATCCCAGCCAGCAAATTCCAATTCGTCAATGTTTACCACATCGATGATCTGCTCTAGGCTTTTTCTTACATTATCTACATACTCAATCAACTCGCCAGTAATTGGTGCACCGGCTTCTCGTCCCATTTCCTGCTGGGTTTCTTCTTCTTGGGCTGGTGTAGGATTTCCGTACCTGGCAATGGCTTCTGATTTTACTTTATCTGGATCAAAGACAGCTAACAGATCTTTCATCATTTGATTGATGGTCTTGCCTCCAGCTAGTTCTTTAAACTTCTCCTTTTCTTCAGGAGATATTTGTTTTTCAATACGTCCTAAGCGACCAGCTAAGGAAATAAATACATCTTCATCCACAGCTCCCATCATGGTCATGTGCATAAGGTCTTTGAGAGGAACAGTCCTCTTTCGTTCAAGCGGTCGGCTATCAGTTTTCACTTCCTTCATTACGCCAATTGCATCTACAATCACAAAATGGTCTTTCGTAGCAATAGCTGAAGGTGTGACCTTTTTCAGATCTTCAAACTTGATTGTTCGAGTACCACGCCCCTTCATTTGCTCAAAATAACCTTTCGATCTTACCATTCGCATGAACAGCAAGCACTCCAAAGGCTTCACGTCCGTACCCGTTGCAATCATATCCACGGTCACTGCAATTCTTGGGTGATAGTCATTCCTAAATGAGGATAGAACAGACTTTGGATCCTCTTTAGACTGATAGGTAATCTTCTTGCAAAAACTGTTACTCTCCCCAAACTCTTCCCGCACGATATCAATGATATCATTGGCATGACTATCCGTTTTCGCAAAGATCAGCGTTTTAGGTACTTCCTTTCTATCAGGGAATAATACAGGCAACTTCTTACGAAAGGCCTTGATTACATTTCTAATCTGGCTTGGATTAACGATATCCTTGTCTAATTGCTTTCCTGTATAGACAACCTCTTCATCTACCTGCTCCCATCGTTTTCTGCGAGAAAGCTTTTCACGTTTGTCCACATATTCCTTGGCCTCAATGACTGCACCTGTTTTGGTGATCTTCGTCTCAATCAAAAAGGTATCATATGTAACATTGACGCCATCAGCCACGGCCTCTTCATGGGGATACTCGCTCACCACATTTTCATTAAAGAACCCAAACGTACGCTTGTCGGGAGTAGCCGTCAATCCAATTAAGAAAGCATCAAAATAATCCAGTACCTGACGCCATAAGTTGTAGATGGAGCGATGGCACTCGTCAATAATGATAAAGTCGAAAAACTCCACCGGAATCTTCTCATTATAAACTACCGGCAAAGGTTCTTTCGCCTTAATCACTTTCTCATTTGGATTCTCCTCTTCCGCTTTTTCATCTAATTCCTCACCTTTTAAAATTGAATAGAGTCGCTGAATGGTACATATAATCACATGCGCATCAGGATTGATGTAGCTCGACTTCAATCGTTGCACCGTATAGAGCTCGGTGAATTTCCGATTCTCATTGGGAGGCGTAAAAGCCATGAACTCCTGCTCGGCCTGTTCACCAAGATTCTTTGTATCAACCAGAAAGAGGATGCGCTTCGCTTCTCCAAATTCCAGAATCCTGAAAATGGAGGAGATAGCAGTAAAAGTCTTGCCTGCACCAGTCGCCATTTGAATCAATGCTCGCGGTTTATTCTCGACAAAGGATTCCTCCAGATTTCTAATAGCCTTAAACTGACAATCTCTGAGTGAGCCTTTATCTAACGCTGGAAATGATTGGAGTCGAGCTCTTAACGTATCATCCTTCTTGAGCTCTTCTTCAATGGTTTCCGGTCTTAAAAAAGAAAAGACTTCCCGCGCTCGCGGTTTAGGATCTTGTAGATTCCAGAATTCAGTTATTTCACCAGTAGAGAGATATACATAAGGAAGAACTTGCTCATCAACAATCCATTTTAACTTACTAGTGGCATATTCTTCCGCTTGATCTTCATGCGCTTTTAGTCGCCCACCTTCATCGATTTTCTTGGCTTCAACAACACCAACAGGTTGTTTATTAACAAATAACAAGTAATCAACCGGACCTCTTTCGGTTCTATATTCCCGCACAGCCACTCCAAGCCCAGCATTCAAATTGATTTGCTTCAAATCCTGAACGATCCATCCACAAGCAGCTAATTGCTTATCGATGTTGTCTCTAGCGATTTGTTCTGGACTTTGATTC
>NZ_SMMD01000464.1 GCF_009711475.1 Fulvivirga aurantia | reverse complement strand
AAAAAAAAATCCCTAAGGCAATAGCCCCAGGGATTTTTTATTTGCAATAATCTATACCCTACTGATTAGTCTGGTCATTTGCTTTTTTTAGAAAATCTTCAAGGTCGGTGTGAGTGTCTGCACCGTAAGAATCTACCAGAGTACCTTTGGTATGATCAGCGGTCTCGATGGCATACAATATGGATGAGTCAGCAGGATTAGTCTCACCTTCAAAGCGAAACTCCTCTTTGATCGTGACGCCATCAGGGTCGAAGGAAGAGTCAGTGTTACCAAGTGTAACTAATTTGCCTTCTCTATAATCAAAATCAGCGGTATATCCCTGCTCTTTTAAATCATTCAATACCTCTACTAAGGTTTTTAAATTGTGTTGTGACATTGTATTGCTATTTTTTTAATCCTACATATATAAGGCGCTTACCATATCAGATGTTCTAAATTTAGTTAGAAAGTTTCTCATAAAAATCTAAAACAATTTACCTCTACACATTGTAGAATATAATACACAGATGCAGTAATGCTTAATATGAGGAGATTTCCTTAAATAAATGGTAAATAGCTGTATATCAAGTATCTGTAATTTTATAAGCATAAAACAGCTCATTGGTATGAGATTTTCTCTTCATCAGGTAATCGATTAAAAGAATTTTTCAATTTAAACAGATTAAAAAGTTATGAATAACAACGTGAAGATAATATTCGGATTTGCCGTAGGTGCAGCAGCAGGAGCTTTAACAGGTTTATTGATGGCCCCACAAAGTGGAAAGAAAACCAGAAAGTTAATCAATTCTGAATCTGATAAAATGAGAGAGGCTGTAAGTGATGTTGTTTCTGAAACACTTGATCAGGCTAAGAATAAATACAACAATCTACTTGAGGAATACCTTGACAAAGGAAAGCAGTCTGTAGCAAAAGCTAAACAAAAAGCAAAGCTAAACTAATACTTGCTTGCTCTTAAGATAATACTAACCACTAAACACAAAACCGATGAACGATTTACAAATTAAAGGAAGCTGGAACGAAGTAAAGGGAAAGCTAAAACAGAAGTATGCAGACCTAACAGATGATGATTTGGAGTTTGCAGAGGGAAAATCTGACGAGATGCTTGGCAGATTGCAGCAGAAAACCGGAAAGAGTAAAGAGGAGCTTAAAAAAGAAATTGAGTCTCTATAATTACCATTAAAGTTTTGATTGACCTGAGCATTGGAGAGAGTGCTCAGGTTTCTTTGTTTTATACACCTTATATCTAAAGCCATGAATTTTGATCTTGAAAAAGCGATAGAAACAGTTTGGAATAAAGTAGAAGGTTGGGTTGAGTCTTTTATAGCCATGATACCCAATATGGCAGTCGCGATACTCCTGCTATTGTTGTTTTTCTTAATTGCCAAGATTTCTCAAAAGGCTTTTTCAAATATCTTCAGGCGGGCTTCAAACAATCGTGTTTTAGGCAATCTGTTCTCAACCATTGTCTACTATGCCGTCATGGGTATAGGTCTATTTGTTATCCTCGGTGTTCTTAAATTAGAGAAAACAGTCACCTCCTTACTGGCAGGTGTTGGTGTTCTGGGTTTGGCACTTGGTTTTGCTTTTCAAGATGTAGCAGCAAATTTCATTTCAGGTATTATACTGGCGTTTCGCACCCCCTTCGTGATTGGCGATATCGTAGAGGTAAAAGATCAAATGGGAATTGTGCAGCGAACCAACCTTCGGGTTACCGTAATCAAAACATTTCAGGGTCAAGAGGTGTATATACCTAATAAGGACGTACTGCAAAGCGCCATTGTAAATTATTCAATTTTGGGCGAACGCAGGGTCGATATTAGTATAGGTGTTTCATACGGAGACGACCTTGAGAAGGTGGAAAAGGTAGTAAGAAAAGTTATTGGCGACATGGAAGGGGTCATTAGAAAAGATGAAATGATCTTCGATTATTATGAGTTTGCCAACAGTTCCATCAATTTCAATATACGGTTTTGGATTAAGTATCCAGATCAACCTGGTTTCTTACAAAACAGGCATGAGGCTATTAAGAAGATTAAAGCAGCATTTGCTGAAAACGACATCACAATACCATTTCCAATACGCACTTTGGATTTTGGTATAAAAGGAGGTCAGACCTTGTCAGAAATGTCATTGAATTTGCCTCAGGGCGATAAAAAGAAACAAATTGAGACTAGTAAAAAGGAGGCAGACTCCATAGATAACGATACAGAATCAAATAACGAAAATTCAAATGAAGACTAAAGAAAACGAAATTCTGCTATTTTATAATTCTAATAAGCAGACCGATAAAGAGATTAAAGGCTATGCGGAATCAGCAGGTAGTCACAAACTCAACGATAGGGACGTATCTAAGGCTAACCTCACAGAAAGACAACTTGCCGAAGTGGCCAGCGACCTGGGCGTAGCTGTAAATGATCTTCTGGACAAGCATGATGAAAAATACATGTCCGATATTAAAGGTGGTAATTACTCAGATGATGAGTTACTTAAATTGATGAAGCAAAACCCAAGCCTCATCAAAACACCTATTGCTTATATGGATGGGAAAACCTTTTTTGTAGATTCTCAGTATCGGTTTGTAAAAGAAGATATCGATATAGAAGGTGTGAAATCTGATAAGGGAAACGAATTTGAAAAATAATTGATATGAAGAGCCTCTATGCATTTTTGATTGTCTTATTAGTTGGCCTTTTATTTACATTTTGCTCAAATAATGACACACATCGTGAGAAAATGAAGAAAGAGGTGGCTGAGTTGAGGGAAGGATTTGCTCAGGAACGAGAAAAGCTTCAAGCCGAACTTAAGGACTTTGCCAGTGATGTAGACAGAGAGATCAATGAACTTGAGGAGGAGTTGAAAGAGGAACAAGGCGAAGCCAGGGTAGAGCTTGAGCGCACTAAGCAAAAACTGGAAGAGGAGAGACGTGAGGTTAAAAATCGATTAGAAAAAATCAACAAAGCC
>NZ_SMMD01000017.1 GCF_009711475.1 Fulvivirga aurantia | reverse complement strand
GTCATTGGTCCGATCGAAGTAGGCCTCGTGGTAAATGATGGAATAAACAGTAGTAATATATTCTTAGCCACAGTCACTGTTGAAAAAGTAACTAATCGACCTGTAATCACAGGTCTGGTACAACCACTTACAACTCCAGAAGAGACTCCTTTATCAATTTCACTATCAGACCTTACAGTCGAAGACGCAGATAGCAATTATCCCGATGATTTTACACTTACTGTTCAAAAAGGT
>NZ_SMMD01000921.1 GCF_009711475.1 Fulvivirga aurantia | reverse complement strand
CACTTATTTTTTCCTTTAAAGGGCTCGATAAAAACTTTACCATATCCTTTTCAGTGGTCAGTAAACATTTGTCACTTAAACTCACTTTATCGAATTCATTTACCAACTTATCAATATCGGCTTCAGTATAGTTATGATGGTCAGGAAACCGCATTTCCCCTACTAGATTATATGCTTTTCCTATGCGACTACTCACACTTTCGTGCCTGGCAATACCCGTAAAGAGAAATACATTGTTACTTAATGAAGTACTTTCATTGACAGGTAATGGGTCGAGATACTTAACAGTAGTAAAAAACACAGGCGCTTCACTGTACTTACTGATAGCCGTCCTGTATTCATTTTTTTTATCGTCTGTTAAAGACTCATCGCATTTAGTAACCACGATTATATCTGCTCGATTTGCTCCCTTTCGCGCTTCACGCAATCTTCCGCTGGGTAAGACATAATCGTTAAAAAACGGTCTGTTAAAATCAGTGAGTAAAATATTTAATTGCGGCTTGACCGATCGGTGCTGGTAAGCATCATCTAGTAAAATGAGATTAGTCTCAGGGTTTTCTGCTAAAATAAACGGAATCGCCACCGCTCTTTCCTCTCCGACCGCTACGCTAATCTCACCAAACTTTTCATAAAACTGCTTTGGTTCGTCTCCTATAGTAAGGTGAGAATCACTCACTTTGGCCATTTTAAACCCCTTTGTCTTTCGACCATAACCACGGCTTAGTGTAGTAATTGTGTATTTATCTTTAAGCAGCCTGATAATGTATTCGATCATGGGTGTTTTACCCGTACCACCTACTGACAAATTACCCACTGCAATTACGCAAGTATCGAATTCAAATTGCTTTTTGTAATCGATATCGTAAAGATAATTTCTAAACCTGGTGACCAGGTCGTAGATCAATGTAAACGGATATAAAACAATGCCTAAAAATTTCATGCTGGCTTTTGAGATGTTATAATTTGTATAACTTTGATGGTCTGCAAAATTGCCTATTTATGACTAAAATAAAAGATTTAGTAAGCTATTTAGCAAGCATTGCTCCACCTTCTTACCAGGAGAGTTATGATAACTCCGGGCTCATAACCGGAGATGCCAATGCAGAAGTTAAAGGGGTACTCGTATCTCTCGACTGCATAGAAAGTATTGTTGATGAGGCAATAGAAAAAGACTGCAATGTAATCGTAGCGCATCACCCCATTGTATTCAAAGGTCTTAAGTCCTTCACAGGAAAAGATTACGTAGAGCGGACGGTGATCAAGGCTATAAAAAATGATATTGCCATTTATGCCATTCACACCAATCTAGACAATGTGCTGCATGGGGTAAATGCTAAAATTGGTGAAAAAATTGGTATCTCAAATCCGAAAATTCTTGCTCCTAAAAAGCAACTCCTGAGTAAGCTTGTGGCTTTCATACCTCAAGAAAATAAGGAAGCTGTGCTCGATGCAATTTATAAAGCAGGGGCTGGCGAAATAGGCAACTACAGCAACTGCAGTTTTACAACTACCGGTAAGGGCACTTTTAAACCAAACGAATCTGCTGATCCTCATATTGGCAAGCAAGGCGAAGCTGAAGAGGTGACTGAAGATAGAATTGAAGTCATGATGCCTTCTCACCTGGAAAATCGCGTGATTGGTACTTTGAAAAAAGCACACCCCTATGAAGAGGTGGCCTACTATATCACTCAACTTCAAAATGAGAATCAGGAGGTAGGCTCTGGTATGTATGGAGATCTTGATCAGCCCATGGAACCTTTTGAGTTTTTAAACTATTTAAAAGATAGGATGGCGCTAAACTGCATAAGGCATACGGCTCCATCAAATAAAAAAATTAAACGTGTTGCATGGTGTGGAGGCGCTGGAAGCTTTCTTCTGAAAAAAGCCATATCTCAACAAGCAGATGTATTTA
The DNA here is from genome assembly GCF_009711475.1 of Fulvivirga aurantia. Lineage (GTDB taxonomy): Bacteria > Bacteroidota > Bacteroidia > Cytophagales > Cyclobacteriaceae > Fulvivirga > Fulvivirga aurantia. The sequence continues at coordinate 16,192 of NZ_SMMD01000921.1, read as the reverse complement.
TCACAGGTGATTTCAAATATCATGAGTTCTTCGATGCCGAAGACAAAATCATGATTGCAGACATCGGACACTATGAAAGTGAGGTATTTACAAAAGAATTGTTATATGAGATATTAACTAAAAAATTTACTACCTTTGCAACCAATTTATCAGAAATTGTGACAAACCCAATTAGTTACTTATAATATACATGGAAAATAACACCGTAGCACAAAAACTCGAAGCACTCGTAAAACTACAGTCCATTGATTCTAAACTAGACGAATTAAAAAAATTAAGAGGGGATTTACCTGACGAAGTTCAAGACCTTGAAGATGAAATTGAAGGTTATAAAACCAGACTCAACAGGTTTAACAACGATCTTGAGCAGCTAGAAGATAGCATTAAAAGCAACAAAGCCGGCATCAAAGAAGCTGAGGCTTTGATCAAAAAATATAATGAGCAGCAAAACAACGTTAGAAATAACAGAGAATTTGATGCTATAACTAAAGAAGTTGAGCTTCAGGAATTAGAAATTCAGATTCTTGAAAAGAAAACTAAAGAAGCTCACGAGGCAATCGATAGAAAGAAAGAAGAGATTGCTGCTACAGAAACTTTGATCAACGAAAGAAACGAAGATCTTAACAGCAAGAAAGAGGAGTTAGATGAAATCCTTAAAGACAGCGAAGAGGAAGAAAAGAAGTTAATGGCTGATAGAGCTAAAGCTTCTAAGAAGATTGAAGACAAGCTGTTGAAGTATTACCAAAAGCTTAGAGATAACTTGTCAAACGGACTTGCAGTTGTGACTGTTAAGCGTGGCGCAGCAGAAGGATGTAACATTGTAATTCCTCCACAAAAAATTGCTGAGATCAGAGAAAAGAAGAAAATCGTTATAGACGAGCATTCTGGCAGAATCTTAGCTGACGTTGATATGGAGTCTCTTCAGGATGACAAGCCAAAAAGAGCTACAAGAAGAAAGAAAACTACAGCAAAGAAAAAGGCCTAAAAACATAAGTTTGGCTTTTATTAAATATAGTGTATTAAAAAAGGTAAGTGTTTTCACTTACCTTTTTTGCTTTATAGGTCTTTACTGTGAAGCTCAGGCTATCTTCAACTCCACCGAAGAAGAAATCTATAGAGACATATCTTCTCTTCGCCTGCAAAATGCTAAAAAACAATTAAAGACAGTCAACACATCTTCCGAGGCATACTTAAGCCATTTACTATTTTCAGTAGAATTCTTACTTACAGAGTCAAGTCAATCTTACGACACACTGATAAATAACCAGGATAAATATTTCGAGATTATCGAAAAGGCTCCAGACTCCCCATGGAAGTTATATTTTATAGCCGAAATGAAGTTAAGAGGCGCATTCATAGATGCTAAACTTGGCAACGAACTATCAGCAGCATGGCAGCTTAGGCAGGCTTATAAAACAATAACAGACAACCTGGTAATGTATCCTGATTTTGAGCCAAACAATAAAACCATAGGCTTGCTACACGTATTACTTGGCGCTGTGCCTGATCAATATCAATGGGTAATTAATCTTTTGGGCATGGAAGGTGACATTACGAAAGGAATTAACGAACTCCAGGCTTTTTCAGAAATTCAGTCGATCTTTTCAGAAGAAGCTGAGCTTATGGTGATTGCAGTTCAGGCTTATTTACTCAATGAATCTAATAAAGCGGCTGAAAAGGCGTACAATAAATACTTACAGCAACCAGAAAATGAGTTGATTGACTATCTAACCGTAGCAGTGTTGCTTAAAAATGCCGAAGCCAACAAGGCACTATCAGTTTTAAACGAGATCACTGTTGCAGAAAATCCAATGCTTTATTATCAAATGGGTGAAGTGCTTCTACAACTTGGTGATTATGACAAATCAATAACTGCTTTTAATAGATTTTTAAGCGTTTTTAAAGGTGAGAATTTCATAAAAGATGCTAACTATAAGTTATTCCTGGCTCACTGGCTAAATGATGATATTACAAAAGCCATGGAGTACAGAGCAAAAGCGCTGGCTTATGGTCAAAAGCTCATTGAAGTTGACAAGCATGCTGATAAGATGCTTCAGCAGGATGAAATGCCAAATAAGGCCATCATGCAATTAAGGCTGTATACTGACGGTGGCCTTTACAGCAAAGCGAAATCTTTGATTAACGAATATGATCATACTGACTTTGAATCAACGGATCATCGCTTGGAATATACTTACCGAAAAGCCCGCTATTATCACAAAACAAACCAAATTGATAAAGCCACTAACCACTACATGCAAGTAATTAGTATGCAGAAAGGCAATTTCTATTTTGCACCTAACAGTTGCTTACAGCTCGGTTATATATTTGAAGAGTTGAATCAAAACGATAAAGCCCACTATTACTTTAAAAGAGTTTTGACTTATAGCAATTACGAATACAAAAATAGCATAAGCAATAAAGCCAAAACCGCGCTTAAATCACTCAAAAGTAACTCTTAAACCTCTATCACACCGGTCCGCAAGAGATCTCTATACCTTTCGTCTATTTGTGTCATCGGCAACGAGTACATCTTCGGATTATCGGATTTGGTGATCTCTTTGATTTTGTTTTCTACCTGACTATAAAGTAAGGCTTTGGTTTTAATGATGAGAAGCACTTCTTCATGCTCTTCTATTTGTCCGTTGTTGAAACTAAAAGATTTTACAGTTGGTAATTGATCGATACTATTGCTAAGGCGTGCTTTTAATAGGCTATTGGCCAATTCAGACGCATTCTTTCTGTTTTCTGTCTTATACAAAATCGCGATCATAATAGTAAAATTTAGTTTAGACTTAAGTTTTCTATACCAGCCCACCAATAGAGCTCTGCCAGCATTTTTTTGTAATTGGCATTTTCTTTTATGAGTTTAGACCTGCTTTCTAATAGCTTATCTAGCTGACTATTTAACTTAAATAAATCACTTTCTCCATTCGTTAGGTTTAGGCGTTCAGCTGCCACAAGTCGTTCATAGTTATCAACCATTTGCGCCCTTTGCGATATAATCTGAGCCGTATTGAGCAATTGAAAGTACCTCGCGTTTACTTCGTTGACGATAGAGCGCTCTGTGTAATCTTCCTGCAAGCTATTTTCCTGGACTTTTAAATCAGTTTGCCTGATTTTTGCCCTTTCTTTTCTTAAGAAAAGCGGAAAAGAAAAATCTAATCCAAATCGGTAGTTTTCGTCCAAATTAAATCTGGTTTCCTCCCCACCAAAAGACCACGGCTGATCTAATAAATGGTATTTCAAATCAATTTGTGGCTTCAGATTTTCCACCGCCAGGCGTCTGTCTACAGCCAATGATTCCCGTTTCAATCTAATCTTTTGCAATTCGGGGTGATTTTCTCGGGCACTATTAACCAAAAAGATAAAACCATCACTATCAAGCGCATCTACACTTGGTTGCTGTGGAATGTAAACTTCCGGAATCTCCCTTGGCTGCCCCTCTTCACTCCATATGTAGTTAGAAAGGATCAGGCGAGCCCTGTTTAAGGCTATTTCTGACTCCAAAAGCTCTGTTTTTCTGCTCAAAAGATTGGTTTTGGCCTGTACGGTATCTATTACAGCCACTTCTCCATATTTAAACCCAAGTTTTGTACGATTAAATATGTCCTGAGCCAGCGCGATACCAGACAATACCATTTCGTTATTATAATAAGCGTAATACCACTCCCAATAGTCTTTGGCAGCACTGAGCAGTAATTTATTTAAGGCTTTAACTTTTTCTGCCTCTGCCATTTCTTCAAACAACTTTGCTTGTTGTAAGGCTGCTCTGCGTTCATCGATAAACAATCCTCTACCTAAAGTCACTGATACTCCACCAAAAACCTGTCTGTTTTCTGTCGACTCCGAAATAAAGTTTTCCGGATTTAAAAACTGTCCCTCATTTTGATTTACACCCACCTCTGGCGTAAGCCCCAGCCATGTGGGCACTTTGAGTGTAGCCTCTAGCTTGTTATAATACTCCTTGTCATCAAAATCTTTGCGTTGCCAGCTAAAACCCAGCTTAGGATCGAAATTACCCCTGGCAAGTCTTACCTGAGCAGCACCCTGTTCTGTGAGTAAATTAGCCTGTCGTGCCAGCGGATGATTTTTCAGCACAAGAGCATAGAACTCATCAAAAGTGAGCACAGTACTATCTCTTTCTTGAGCAACAAGCACTGTTGACATAAAGCTGATACTAATGATCAAGATTAGCTTTTTCATTTTTCCTTAGCTTTTTCTTCCTCTTCCTCAGCTTCAGGCTCCTCATAAAGACTTGGCGGGAAGCCATTGAGCTGTCGCCATATCTCATACCACAGCGGCACACTATCGAGCATTACCCATCCTTTGGCGCCAGAACCTAATCGGAGCTGATCCGGCCATGGTTCCTCGCTTTCATCGGGCACCACCAACATCCTAAACTTACCGTTCTTGCTATCTACTCTATCTATCACTTTTACACGACCTGCAAAAGTACCTACAGACACACTTGGCCACCCTGAAAATTGCAAGGCAGGCCATCCATCAAACTCCAGCCTAACTTCTCGCCCGGGTGTAATCAGGGGTACATCCATGGCATTTACATACAATTCCACAGCTTTATCCGGATTTTCAGGCATGATTGAAGCCACAGCCTCCCCTTCTTTTATCGTCTCTCCAATACCAGCCTTAATGGCTTTGACCAGATAACCAGTTTGTGGTGCGATAATCTGGTATTGATTATTTCTAATCTCCATATTGGCAAACTCATTGCGCAGTTTACTCAAAGAAGCTTCTGCGTCATACAGTTCAGAAAGCGTTGCGTTGAGGTTAGACTCTGCTTTGTTGATTTTGTCTTGATACTCAGCTTCAGTGCCTGAGATATCTACCCTGGCATTTACCAGTGCTGCCCTACTTTGCAAGAGTTTGTTTTCAGCAGAAACAACCTTCATTCTGGCTTCCTGATATTTAGATTCTATGTCCTGAAACTTGGTTAATGCAATGTTACCTGCCTCAAACAGCTTCTTATTACGATCGTATTGATTTTCGAAGTTATTAAACCGCACCTTTTCAGACTCATAGTCTACACTGTCGCTCACCAACTTATATTCTGCCTGCGAAAGCTTGTTTCTTGCTTGAGCAAGCTTTACCGACATCGCAGAATTTAAAGCCTTGATTTGCTCTCTAAGTGCCTGTGCTTTTGCCTGTTTCGATTGAATGCTATTTTCTTTAGCATTAATTTGTTCCTGTAATCTCAACAGTAAATTAGGGTCAAAATATTTGTCTTTGATTTCAGTCAATGCCAAAATGGTGTCTCCCTCATTTATCAATTGCCCCTCTGTAGCATACCATTTACTTATTCTACCTGCAATAGCCGTCTCTACAGATTGTGGTCTGTTTTTAGGTGAGAAAGCCGTAAGCTTACCCGTACCACGTATGTTTTGCTGCCACGGCAAAAAGGAAGCTAATATAAATACAGCACCCATGGTCATCAAAGACCGCGCAAGCACTTTACTTGCCGAAGGTGTTTTAAGGCTCTTCAGTGTGTATAACTGATCTTCTTCTAACTGATCTTTAAAATTTTCCATCTTAAATAGATAAATCTGTAAGCTCCCCCTGACTCAATAGTTCATCATAACTTCCTGTTTTATAAACTGTGCCGTCCTTCATAAGCAGCACCTCATCACAAGCTTTCATCACCGTACTGTCATTAGAAACTATTACTACCGTCCACTGGTGCTCTTTTTGTGTAAGTATTTCAATAAGCTCACACCGTTCTGTTTTGATGAAGTTTTCAAAGAAATCATTGAGAATGAGCATTCGTGGCTTTTTGGCTAAACATCGTGCTAAAATAATTTTATTGATCAGGGAGTTAGATAATCCCTTACCAGAGCTTACAATTGGTGTATTGATGCCCTGAGGCATAGCATTGATTTCGTCATCTATTCTAAGCATATTAATAGCCTCAACCGCATCTTTTGGTTCTGCATAGGGCTTACCCACAAGAATATTTTCCATAATAGTACCTTCGAAGATATCTTGCTGAGATACGTTTTTTCCAATCTTATCCCTAAGTTTATTCAAATCAAGATCCTTCAATGAATAGGCATCGAGTGTTATCACTCCTTCATAATTGACATTCAGGCCGGATAAGGTATTGAGAAGTACGCTCTTTCCACTTCCACCATGACCGCTAATACATACTTTCTGCCCAGATTTAATGTGAACGTTTATGTCTTTGAGTGTATACTTATTTTCGTTTGGAAATTTGTAGTACAGGTTTTTAGTTCTAATGGCAAAACCCTCTTTACCGTCTTTAATTTCGATTCCCCCACTCTTCTCAAGCGGCAAATCAGTTACGTTACTGATTTTATCTACAGCTGTAAGCATGTCATAGACCACATCCATGTAAGTAATTATTTTCTCAACGGAAGTAATGGTGAGAATGATAATCACTTCTGAAGCCACAAACTGACCAAGTGTAATCTCTCTTTGAACTACCAGCACTGTACCCATGATGAGCAAACCACCCGTAACGAAAGCCTTAAAAAGAATGACATAGATATACTGATTGATGAGTACACCAAAATGTACTTTTCTATTTTTCAAGTAGTTATTGACATTAAAGTCAGTCTTTCTCAAAGGCAGGTTGGTATTACCAGACAGCTTAAACGAATTAATTGTGCGGGCAACCTCCTCTAGCCAGTATACCACCCGATATTTAAATTTAGACTCCTTGATCGAAGAACTAAGTCCTTTGGGGCCGGTCTGATAAAATATGACAGCCAAAATACCGACCAGCAACAACCCAAAAAAGACAAAAAACGGGTGGTAAAATGAGAGCAGTATGAGGCCGAATAATATTTGTATAACTGCCGAAGAAAGGTCTATCAACAATTTGGGAAGGCCTTTCTGTAATGTTAATACATCAAAAAACCGGTTCATCAGCTCGGGTGCATGATACTCTTGCAGTGCCTCAACTTTTATACGTGGTACTCTAAAAGCAAATTCAAAAGCCGCTTTGGTAAAAATCCTTCTTTGCAAATACTCCACAAGTGTGACTTGTAGCACCTGTAACCCACCGGCCGCCAGGACACCTAAAATCACGAAGGCAATTAGAATATAAACGGAGCTGAAAAACACGCCCCCGGAGATCAATGATACTGTAGCCTGGATACCTAAAGGCAATGTAAGGCTGATAAAACCGATTATTGTGGCGTAGAGATAAATATAACCTATGTCTCTTTTTTCTTCAGATAATAAGCGAATCAGCCGCTGCACTGGTGATAGATTTCTGTCTTTGTCCTCCGGGTCATTACTTACAAGGCTTTTATAGCCAAACACTCCCATAAAGACAACCTTTCCATCTTTGTTGGTATGAAGACTTGGCAGATTTTCAAGGCTAATTTCTTCGTTAATAATTTCAGGAGAATCGGCATCAAATTTCAGTACCCTTATCTTACTTTTCTTTTTATAGATAATGATTGGAGTAAGTCCACCCTGGGCTTTTTCAAAAGCCACAATAGGTATATAAACATCATCTAAAAAATCTTGAAATCGATCTTTGGCTAGTGTATTGTCTAGGAAGATAAGATTTACCTTATTGCCCGCCTCGGTGAGGTCGGTCATAAAGGCTGGCACCTCATCGTCATTGTAGTAGCGATTTTGCGCATTGAGCACGGTGAGCTCAGACGTAGTGACATCTTGTTTTAATAATGCACCAGACTCTCTTAGTATCGATAAAATTTGGTTACTACGCATGTGCTTTGCTATTATTATTTAAAACACCTATGACCATATGTGTCAAAAACTTTACATTCTGGTCGTAGGTATCTTCTCTTGATTTTTTTAGTTCTGTAAGTGAAGGAAGATGCTGTGCAAAGAAAATTTGCTGATGAGCTGCCTCTAGCATGGTACTCACGAGTGCGTGAGGGTATTCATAGGAGCTGTCTATTTCTTTCACAAATCCTGCAATCTTTTTACATAATGCTTTAAATCCTCTGAAAAGGCCCTCACTATTATCTTCATCGACTTGTTTGGTATGATAAGTCTTGTCAGATTCTGCAATTACGATTCTATTTAGAGCAATCTCGTCAATATCCGGAAAAAGGTTATCACTGGTTTTCTTACCTGCCACAATGCCAATGGCAATTTTTAGTTTTTCTTCGGGATCAGCTAAGTTGTGCGTGCTGAAGTCGATACGATACTCAAGCCAATTCCAATACCAGGAAATAAGGTAGATCAACAACTTGTGCTTATTCTCAAAATATCTATAGATCGATGCCTCCGTAGATTCTATTTCCTTTGCTAATTTCTTAAAGGTAAATTCTTCTATACCCAACCGATCAATCATTTTGATGCTCTCTCGCACTATCTTTCTACCTAGCTCAGTTTCCTGAGGATCACGTAGAAATAATCTAGCATTCATCAATAATTGTAGTCTTGCCATGTAGTTTAATAGTATTACTATCACGTAACAGTACGTTACTATTATTGTTTTGGTTACGGCAAAAAAAGTTAAAAATTTTATTGGTCTACACCTGACCGTTGAGGTGAGCGGTGTGATTAAACAGCTCTACATTAAACATGCTTCCTGTGTAATTGAGCTTGTAAAGGCACAAGTTAGAATGCTCAAACATGTCCATACATTTAAGCGGATAGTTTAATAGCTGGCATAGCAATACTCTCATGGCTCTACCGTGCATACACACCAATACGGTTTCTTCTGTATTGTTAGCCAAAATAATTTCAATGGCTTTGGTTTGTCTTTCAAAAACATCCTGCGGACTCTCACCTCCCTCAATTTTGAGCGTGGTGTTGCCTTCCTGCCATTGTTTTATGACATCATGATAATACGCATCCTCTTCAGGTGTGATTGCCATACCCTCACGGGTACCCCAATTAATTTCATTTAGCTCTGGCACTACCTGGTGTGGCACCCCCTTATCTATAAACTGCTGCATAGATTGGATACTCCTTTTTAATGCACTGGTATATACCTTATCGAAAGGCACGTCTTTGTAGTGAGCATAAAAAGATTGTGCTTGTTTTACCCCAAAATCATTGAGAGAAGCATCTATTCCACTACCTTGAACGATTTTTTTTCGGTTATAGTCGGTTTGTCCGTGGCGAACTAAATATATTTTTTTGGTTTTCAATTTGTCGTATTTTTGGCATGCAAAATTAACTTTTTTTACCAACTAGCATGATCAATCCTAAGATTACTGTCGAAGATCTCAATAAGATGAATAAAGGCACAATGATGGAGCATTTGGACCTTACTTTTACCGATATTGGGAAAAATTTCATCACTGCTAAAATGCCAGTAGATCACAGACACCATCAGCCTTACGGTCTTTTGCACGGAGGTGCCAGCGTGGTAATGGCAGAAACTCTAGGCAGCGTTGCCGCTCATTGTACCGTAATCGACCAGAAAAAATATTGCGTTGGCCTGGAAATTAACGCCAATCACCTCAAATCTGTTAAAAGTGGTTATGTTTTTGGAAAAACCACTCCATTGCATGTAGGCCGTTCTACCCAGGTGTGGGAAATCAAAATTACAAACGAACAAGATCAACTCGTCTGCGTTAGTCGCATAACGATGGCAGTAATTGATAAAGTATGATAGGTACTGCAGCACAGAAAGATATCGTAAGTCATCTTACACAAACTCAGATTTTACAAGGCGCCCTGGATTTTTGTAAGACCTTTAACTTTGGCCTTGCTGCCTGGAGATTACCCGACTCTTCTGATATACACATCTTAATAGATGATTCAGAAAACCAGACATTTGATGAGGTACCTATTGAAGAGCAACCTGAGGGATTTATATTTTCTCCATTTGAAAAGGAAAAGAAAAAAGTCTACTTAAAGGCCTCTCTAAAAATAAACCTTACAGAAGCAAGAGTAACGAATTCAAAAAAAACTGAGCTCTTAGATAAGTTTGAGAAGCATCTTAAACATTGCCACCAGCAATCAAACTCTGAGTCGACCCAAAGCCAGTTTGAAGTAATTGATACAGCAAGCGGACCATATGAGAGTCTTGTTGCCAAGGCAGTTTCTGCTATACAGGATGGCAAATTTCAGAAAGTTGTCCCCAGTAGATTTAAAGAAATTCAGCTAAACCAGGATTTCTGCCCGGCCAGCCATTTTCTCAAACTGGAAAACGAATACAAAAAGTCTTTCATCTCTCTGGTGTATTCATCAAAAACCAATCTGTGGATAGGTGCCACACCAGAAATATTAATACAAACCAGAGGAAACATTTTTACTACTGTAGCTCTGGCAGGCACTCAGGCTTACGACCCCCAAAAACCAATCTCTGATACTTCGTGGACGCAGAAGGAAATTGAAGAGCAAGCTTTTGTAAGTAGATATATCATAAACAGTTTCAAAAAGATCAGGTTGAGAGAATTTGATGAGCATGGCCCAAAAACTGTAGTTGCGGGCAATTTGCTTCATTTAAAAACAGCTTTCACAGTTGACATGCAAGCCACAAATTTCCCTCAACTGGGTTCTGTTATGCTAGACTTGCTTCACCCAACTTCTGCAATATGTGGTATGCCGCTTGATAGCTCCTATCAATTTTTAAAACAGCATGAAAACTATGACAGAAAGTTTTTTGCCGGATACCTAGGCCCTGTTAATGATGATGAGGGCACCTCTATTTTTGTAAACCTTAGGTGTATGGAAATTGACGAAAGCACAGGCAGACTTTATGCTGGTGCAGGAGTTACAGAAGACTCAAACCCGCACAAAGAGTGGCTGGAGACAGAAATGAAGATGAATACACTCCTCAACATTATAAAACTTTGAACATACAACCTATTTATAATCTAGCCGAGATTTGTCATCGACATGGGATTAAAGATGTCATCCTTTCGCCCGGTTCGCGTTGTGCACCACTCACTCTGGCCTTTGCCAGACACCCCGAAATAGAATGTAAAACTATTAGCGATGAGAGATCTGCTGCCTTTATTGGGTTGGGTATGTCTCAACAAACCAAATTACCAACCGCACTCGTGTGTACCAGCGGGTCAGCAGCTTTGAATTATGCACCTGCTATTGCAGAGGCTTACTTTCAGCACATCCCTTTACTCGTGCTTACCGCAGACCGCCCTCCAGAATGGATCGATCAATATGACGGACAAACAATCAGGCAACGTGATATTTACGGCAAGCACGTAAAAGAGAGCTACCAATTGCCTGTAGACCTAGAAAATGAGGAGTCAGAATGGCATTGCTATCGGATGTTATCTGAAGCAATAAATACTTCCCTCGAATATCCAGCCGGGCCTGTACATATCAATTTACCATTTAGGGAGCCCTTTTATCCGCAAAAGGACCAAATCACTTCTTATAACAAGGCAGTAAAAGTAATAACTCAAACTGGTTCACGACCAGTCCTCCCTGAGTCTGAATTGAAAAGCCTTATTGATAGGTGGCAGAATACGCAGAGAAAACTCATAATTGGAGGGCAAGGATCGCTTGATGATAAGCTTGCTAGCATTTTAGAACAGCTTTCAGCAACACAAAAAGTCCCTATTATAGGCGATATTCTTTCCAATCTTCATCAGGTAGATGAGGTGATTGCTCACTCTGATGTATTTCTTGGACAAGGTAAAAAAGGGCTTGCAGAAAGTTTACAGCCAAATTTGATTGTAACATTTGGTAAATCAACCATAAGTAAAAATCTGAAGCTATTTTTAAGAAATCACCCGGCAGTAGAACACTGGCACATTCAGCCAGCGGGCAGTGCTGCAGATACGTTTAAATCATTAACTGAAGTACTACATACGACCCCTGAAATATTCTTTTCTAAGTTGGTTGAAACTCCTCCAAATGAAGATTTCAACACGCAAAAACAGGAAAATTTCTATCATCTGTGGGTGATAGAAGAGCGCAAGGTAAGAAGAGTGAGAGAGTCTTTCTTCCCACAGGAGTCCCTGGGTGAATTTGAAATAGTAAATGAAATACTTGAAAAAACAACAGATGCTCACGTTCATTTAGCCAATAGTATGGCTGTGAGGTATGCAAATTTTATCGGCCTGAATCCAAATCAGTCAGTTGAGGTGTTTTCTAACAGAGGCACCAGTGGTATTGATGGCTGTACGAGTACAGCCGTTGGGTCGTCTATGGCTTCACAAAAAACCACTATCTTGATAACAGGTGACGTGGCTTTTTTCTATGATCGTAATGCATTTTGGCATAATTATGACCTCAAGCACTTAAAAATCGTTTTGCTCAACAATCACGCTGGAGGTATTTTTAGAATGATTCAAGGGCCTGCAGACCAACCCGAGTTGGAAGAGTTTTTTGAAACACGTCAGACCTTGTCGGCCAAACATCTCGCTGAAGAATTTAAGGTACATTATATAAACTGCGACAAGAGAAGTAAACTCAAAAATCAAATCAAAGAGTTTTTCGAATCTTCTGGGCCTGTAATACTTGAAATTGAGTCTGATAGTCAGCAGAATAAAGAAATACTTGCTAGTTTTAAAGAAGCCTACCGATTGCTCGATTAACATGAAACCCTGGCTAAATTTAAATGGCAGAACCTACAATATCGATGATGTTAGTAGTGTAAACCCTAAGAGTGAGTTTGAGTCACAAACTTTAAATTTCATTAAGGCCTGGAGGTCAGGTCAAATGCTATTCAAACAACAAACTTCAGGTAGCACCGGCAAGCCTAAGACCATCGAAATATCCAGAGCTAGAATGATTGCGAGTGCAATGCTCACCATCAAGGCACTCAAATTAGAGGAAGGTCAGAATAGCCTACTTTGCCTTAGCCCGGAGTATATTGGGGGTAAAATGCTTATCGTCAGGTCTCTATTAAACAAAATGAATATTGTAGCGATAGAACCTTCCGCTAATCCACTCAATAAACTCACTCATAAGATAGACTTTGCTTCATTTACGCCTATGCAATTATTCTCTGTTCTTGAGGGTGATGATGCCATAGGCACAGCAAATAAAATTTCTAAAATCATCTTAGGAGGTGGAGCTGTATCTAGTAGATTGCATGAAAAAATACAGCATATTGAGTCTCAGTGTTACAGTACATACGGCATGACTGAGACTGTATCCCACATCGCGTTGAAAAAACTGAATGGCCCCGATCAGTCCAACTATTATAAAACTTTTGATGAGATTGATATTGATGTTGACGATCGGCAATGCTTAACTGTATCTGGATCTGTTACTAACTTTGAAAAAATATATACCAATGACCGGGTAAGACTGATAGATAAAAATCAGTTTGAGTGGCTCGGACGTATAGATAACATCATCAACTCTGGTGGCATCAAGATACAGAGTGAAAAAATTGAAACGACCTTAGAAAAGCTATTTTTAGATACCAGTTTCAACCACCAATTTTTCATTGCCGGACTAAAGGACGACAAGCTCGGAGAGAGAGTAACGCTATTTCTGGAAGGTCAACTCGATGAAAAATTGAAGTCAACACTAAATACACTTCTTCCTAATGTGCTTGACAAGTATGAGATTCCAAAAGATATCTTGTTTGTCGATCACTTTAAGAGAACTCCCAACGGTAAGATCGATCGAAACGCCACCATTGCCCAATTAAGCGATTAACCCTTCTTATCTTCTTTTAGCTTTACTATTTCCTGTTGCAGCTCTAACACTATAGAAGCCAATTGCTCTGTAGATACATCTGATTTATCATCAGCCTCAGGAAACTGGACACTTATATAGGCTTTGCTACTCCATACTTCCAATATCTCTTCAGCATCTAATTGGTAGGGAGTATACTGTCGATTGTCAGATACTAAAAACAGCTTTCCGTTATCATTGATGTAGTTAAAAACTCTCTTGTAAACGATGCCATCACTTTTAGTCACTAAAATGTAAGTCTTACCATTTTTTATATCTCTCACATCTTCTACATACTCACCTATGATAATGGTGCCCGGGAGTATAGGGAGCATCGAGTCTCCTGTAATTTCAAACGCACGATAAGTACCGTGTGTTGGCAGCATGGGCAAGCTAAACTTAGGGAGTTCTTTAATATATTCCGGGTCAGCAAACCCTGTTGTGTAACCGGCAGCAGCCTTTTGCGGTACTAGCTCAATATTCTCTTTGTCGTTGGCGTCTACCGTAATAGCCAGTATCTCTTTGCCTCTTTTATACTTATCTGTATTTAATTCGCTATCAGAAAGCTTACTTACATCTTTGCTTATAATGATATCAACAGAAGTACCACAAAGCTCTGCCATTTTGATGAGGTTATTTATTCGTGGGTCTGCTCTCCCCTCCTCATAAGCTCCTAACAAGGATCGCTTAATTCCGATCTGCTCTGCAAATTGCTCTTGTGTGAAGCCAAGCTTCTTTCTGAGATATTTTATATTGTCACTTATGAGTGGCATAATGAGTATTAATTATTAAAAATGAGAATCTGATCAGCACTTCTATTGCGTGTTGCTAAGTTATATAAATGCGATTGATAATACTGACCCGCTGACTCAAGAGATTTTACCTTATGCTCAATTCTACCCACCACTTCTCGCAAGGTTGTGTTAGACTCGGTCAATAAATAGCCATACATACTTTTTCTAGTATCAGACGAGACGTAAAACTTTATCTGACACTTACCTGACTTCAGTTTTTTACTCAGTAATTTTAGTTTATAATCGCTTCTCATGCTAACTATTTTAGTATTTGATGGCAAATTATTGAATTTATTGAGATGATCAAATTTATTTACTAATTTTTTTAGTATTTAAATTTGTCAGTACTTTTCCTATTTTCGCCCCATGGAAGACAGCTACAAGCATCGAGGTATGAGAAAATCCCTTGTAAAAATAATCAGAAGCAAGGGGATCACAGATGAACGCGTAATAGAAGCTATAGGAAGAGTACCCAGACATTTCTTTTTTGACAATGCGCTAATTGCACACGCCTATCAGGATAAGGCATTCCCTATTGGGGAAGGGCAAACCATATCACAGCCATTTACTGTGGCTTTTCAATCTGAGAAATTAGAAGTAAAACCAAATGACAAGGTGCTTGAAGTTGGCACAGGCTCTGGCTATCAGGCTTGTATTTTATTAGAGCTTGGTGCGAAAGTGTATACTATAGAATACAACGAAAACCTTTATGAGCGCACGCGCAAATTTCTACCCAAAATGGGTTATAAACCATACTTCTTTCAGGGTGATGGATCTAAAGGTTTACCTGCAAAAGCGCCATTCGATAAAATCATAGTAACAGCAGGTGCTCCTTCTGTACCAAAAAGTCTTATTGAACAACTAAAAATAGGCGGTGTTCTTATTATACCTGTGGGCGATAGCGAATCACAAAAAATGCTACGCATCACCAAACAGGGTGAGAAAAAGATTAAAAAAGAATCATTCGATTATTTCAGCTTTGTACCTTTGCTTGGCGAACAAGGCTGGAAGAAATAGATTGTTCATTGATAATTGCACATTGCTAATTGAAATAGCTAATTCCAACATCAAAACTCAAACTTCTAATCTCTGAATAATGGCTAAAAAGAAAAAATTTGCCAGAGAGTCATATGTAACTATGACCGAGCTGGTACTACCTAACGATACCAACACACTTAATAATTTGATGGGTGGCAGACTCATGCATTGGATGGATATTGTATCTGCCATTGCTGCTCAGAAGCACTCCAACAGAATCGTAGTGACAGCCTCAGTAGATAACGTTTCATTTGGCAAACCTATACAATTAGGCAACGTGGTTACACTTAAGGCAAAAGTGACACGAGCCTTTAGTTCCTCTATGGAAGTACACATTGAAGTTGATGCCGAAGACATACCAAGCGGTAAAAAATTTGCGAGCAATAGTGCTTTCTTTACGTTTGTGGCTGTGGATCAGTCTGGTAGACCCATTGACGTACCTGCAGCCGTACCTGAAACCGAAGATGAAAAGGCACTCTACGATGGAGCTTTAAGAAGACGTCAATTACGTTTAGTATTAGCTGGTAGAATGAAACCAGACGATGCGACAGAACTTAAATCCATTTTTAACCTGGAGCAACAAAATGGAAAATAATAGCCATCTTAAATACCTCATCAATGAGGAGATATTTGTTTTAAATGAGCCAGACCTATCTGTGCCTCAACAGGAAAAATCGACCCCAAAGAAGGAAGAACAAGAAATTGCTCCGGCAGAAGTAAAACCGCAGCCGCAACCTCTCTCATTTATTGGTAATGCCAGCAGTCCGGTATTAATATTATTT
>NZ_SMMD01000886.1 GCF_009711475.1 Fulvivirga aurantia | reverse complement strand
TGGTCAATAAACTTAACCTGATAACAGTAAAAAATCGTGTCTGTTGCATGACAGATATAGAAAATTTAGTGAAATTGGCGGCCATGAAAAAAGTGGCCTTTGTGGTGAATAGCCTCATTAAAGAGAAAAAGAAGTTTTTAAAAGACCTGAAGCGAGCCACAGATACCTACGATTTTATAGAGTTTCTCTGCCATGAGACCTCTACGTCAAAAGATGCTATTAAAATCTCTGAATCTTTAGCCAAAACAAATATCGACTGTATCGTTGCTGTAGGTGGAGATGGCACGCTCAACGAAGTTGTAAATGGTGTGACTGCATCAAATTTTGAAGGTTTAATTTGTGGACTTGCTTATGGTACCGGCAATGATTTTTGCAAAACCCTCCCGTTTCCATCTTCTATCAGTGAGTTAGTAGAGTGGTTGGACGTAGGCTATTATAAACAGCTTTGTGTGGGTAAAATAAACTACCAAAATACAGATGGTGACGCCACGCAAAGACATTTTATCAACATCGCTGATTTAGGTATCGGGGCGCAGGTGGTACAGCGAGTGAGTAAAGACCCGATATTCATCAATGCCAGTCTTACCTTTACTAAAGCTATTATTCAAACTTTCCTTTCTTATAAAAATCAGGCAGTAAAAGTTGAAGCTGATAATTGGCTTTGGGAAGGAAAAATAAATAGCCTGGTAATTGCCAATGGAAAGTACTTTGGTAGTGGCCTATGTATTGCTCCAGATGCCGACCCCTCCAAAGCTAGGTTTGATATAGTCATTTCTGGAGATATCAGCATTCGAGACTACCTCAAAAACATTCCTAAAATAAAGCGCGGTGCAATTATCAAGCACCCTCAGCTGTTTTACAAAACCGCTA
This sequence comes from Fulvivirga aurantia, assembly GCF_009711475.1. Taxonomy (GTDB): domain Bacteria; phylum Bacteroidota; class Bacteroidia; order Cytophagales; family Cyclobacteriaceae; genus Fulvivirga; species Fulvivirga aurantia. Next base: position 12,817 of record NZ_SMMD01000886.1, on the reverse strand, counting down.
AATCTATCAAGGTATCAGGAGTAGAGTCACCCTGTGGTATAGAGTGTGACGGAGAGTTTTTGGGTACCACACCTGTTGAAATCACATTAGCTGACCAGAAAATAAATTTTCTAACGAAAAAAAGCATCTAACATCGCTCGTCTTTGGTTTCGTGAGCTTTATTAGATGCCTTGAGTATATTCTCTGTGTGAATTAATTTTTAATCACATACGTGCTTGCAATCATATCGTGCAAGGCTTGCTTCTTTTCAGTAAAACCAGCAATAATAAACCCTATCATTAAAATAGCTGTTGATACAAGTTTACCAAAATACCTAATTGTAGCTGTACCGAAGTTTAGTCTTTCGCCATTCTTGTCAACCACTTTTAGGCCTAAGGCTATTTTTCCAATGGTTCCTTGCTTTCCGCTAGACTCCATTAGTGCAAAATACAACCAACCCGCTACAATATTTACAACTTGTAGGAATAGACCTGCTCCAGATATCATTCCTATTAATGCTCCAAGTTGATCTTCCGTGATCTCTCCACCTCCTTGCATACTGCTATATGCTCCAAAGCCTAATGCTCCGAAAATAGGTACAATAACCACGCTGGCTACTATTCCTAAAATAATAGCGTCAATAATGTAGGCTACAAAGCGAATCCAAAATCCGCCATACTTTTGAGCAACTGGTGTTGCTGTTGTTGTTGCTGTTTCCATGTTTTTAAAATAAGTTTTGGTTAAGGTAGGTAATGTATTAATTTATTTGCAGCAATCAAATAGACTATATACCTTTTTCAAGAACTAATACAGCCATACTTCTTTTGTTGAGGACCACAACTGCTTTAAATGGCTCTAATAATCGGAGGTTTAATTGCGCAGTTACTTCTTCGAGTAGCTCTTTAGTAAGCAAAAAGGTAAACCCCTGATCTTCTGCCTTTTCGGTCCCAACATAATCAGCAGAAGCGGTGCGAATAAATAGTGTGCCTGTAGGTTTTAAGGCTCTCACCATGGCTTCCAGCATAGATTTGAAATGGTCTTCATCTTCCGCGAAATGTAAAACTGCTGAGCAAATTATCAAATCGAAGTAATCATCATCAAACTCCATGTTTTCGATACTTCCAGCTTTGAAATTTTCTTTATGAGCAGGAAAACTCATTTGCAACATTTTTATGGCCATCGCATTGGTGTCAATGCCATATAGATCACACCCATTGTTGGCAAAATATTTCAGATTTCTGCCCTCGCCACAGCCGGCATCCAATATTTTTTTGTAGCCCTCAAAACGGCCTTTCAGAACTTGGTCTAAAAGATAAAGATCTATGTTACCGACTTGTTGATTCAATGCTTTGTAATCCATATTTAGACAGTTCCTTTTTAAACTCGCTTTTACCGTAATTAATTAACTCTTTCGATCTATAAAACTCAAAGGTACCACAGGTTTCTCTAGAAATAGCTACTACAATATCGGCTTTAGACTGATTAAGTGTAAGTGTTGAAATTCTATCCTGCATTAAATCAATGGATTTGGCGATCAAATCGAAGTAGCTCAACCTTTTTGTTTTATTATTATTTTTTGGAAAGAGTGTATTCCACTTCTCTAAAAGCGGAGCAAAACGACTTTTTTCAGTAAGCGTAGGTTCTACCATAGTACATGGCACGTCTGCATTCACATCTGACACCACTACAAGATCGCCATCTTCAGGCTGTACATGCTGAATAGGAATCGGATTTATTACGCCACCATCGACCAATTCCATGTCATCGAGCAACACCGGTTTTAATACTGAAGGAATCGAGGCACTGGCTCTTAAAGCTTTGTACAAACTACCCGATCGGAAAATCACTTCTTCTTTATTAATGATATTGGTAGCTACAGCCGTAAATGGGATATTTAAATCTTCTATGTTGCATTCAGGAATAAAAGATTTCATCTGATTAAAGACCCTTTCGCCTCTTACGAAACCTTGCATGCTAAATGTAAAGTCCATCAATTTAAAAACATCGATCTTATCCAGGTTACACATCCACTCACGATACTCTGGCAACTTGCCGGCAGCATATACACCTCCGACTACTGCTCCCATAGAACTACCTGCAATTGATTTTATTTCGAAACCTTCTTCTAGTAGGGCCTCAATAACCCCAATATGGGCCACGCCCCTTGCTCCACCGCTTGATAAGACTAAGTGTACTTGTTTTTTCATTTCTTACAATTCATGCATTCCAAAATTCAAATTAATAAGGTGGCGCAACAAACCAAAATTGATAACTTTAAATCCTTCTCCTAAATCTATATGAAAGAAAAAACGCTTCAAAAATTTGATCAGTTGCAGCAGTCGAAAAGGACTCTTCTAAAAGAGCTTAGCACATTATCTGAAAACGAGTTAAACCACAGTGAGCACAGCAAAGACTGGTCTATCGCTCAGGTTTGTTACCATTTATACATGATAGAAGAGTTTTCTTTAAACTACATGAAAAAGAAAACCACGGATATAAAACAGCTTAAACGCTCTGGTCTAAAAGAATCACTAAAATCAAAACTTCTGTCTTTTACTCTCGCATTACCTTTGAAATATAAAGCCCCTAAAATGGTGAGTGAGGGTATCCCGGAGGTTGTCGACTGGGCAAGTCTCTTACAAGAATGGGAAAGCGTGAGACAAGAACTCTATGATTATATTACCTCACTTCCAGACGAAGCTTTTCATTTAAACTTGTTTAGGCATCCGGTAACCGGTCTTATAAATATACAGCAGACGCTCACGTTTTATCAATCACATTTTGACCACCATCTGCCGCAGATTAGAAACCACTTGTCAAAATTAACACCTGCTTAGTCTCTAATTATTCGCTTAATCAGCTTTTTTAACTAATTTCAGCTATTCAAAACATATCCATGTCTATGAAGAATATAATTGCAGCCCTTCTTTTTTCATTTATCACTATTAACACAATCGCTCAGAGCATCCAATCACCAAAAGAATTTTTGGGGTACGAATTGGGTGAAAGATTTACCAGACACCATCGGGTGGTTGACTACTTTAGGTATGTAGGAGAAAATATGCCTAATGTAACAGTTGAGCAATATGGTGAAACCTATGAACATCGCCCATTGATTACTGCTACATTTTCCTCTCCGGAAAACATGGCTAAAATCGAGGAAATACGAAAAAACAACCTGAGACGAGCAAAGCTTGAAGATGGAAGCGCCACCCAGGATGATATCGCAATTGTTTGGCTCAGTTATAATATACATGGAAATGAGGCTTCTTCGATTGAAGCTTCAATGGCAACCATCTACGAATTACTGACATCAGACCGTGGTAAAGAATGGTTAAAAAATACCGTTGTGATCATGGATCCGTGTATCAACCCGGATGGTAGAGATCGTTATGCTAACTTCTACAACCAGTATGGCGCTAGCAACTTTAACCCAAATGGTGACGCGATAGAGCACCACGAACCATGGCCTGGTGGAAGGCCTAACCATTATTTGTTTGATTTAAATAGAGACTGGGCGTGGCAGACACAACAAGAATCTACACAGCGTGCCGTTATTTATCACAAATGGATGCCACACGTGCATGTTGACTTTCACGAACAAGGCTATAATAGTCCGTATTATTTTGCACCGGCTGCTGAGCCATTTCATGAGGTAATTACTGACTGGCAGAGAGAATTTCAAACTACAATTGGTAAAAACCACGCGAAATACTTCGACAAAGAAGGGTGGTTATATTTTACTAAAGAGCGTTTTGACTTACTTTACCCAAGCTATGGTGATACGTACCCTACCTACAATGGAGCCATCGGTATGACCTACGAGCAGGCCGGTCATGGCTTTGCGGGACTTGGCATAATTACTGAATATGGAGACACCCTCACTTTAAAAGATCGTGTGATGCACCACTACACGACAGGTATATCTACGGTAGAGATCTCCTCACAAAATGCAGCTCAACTCAGTAATCAATTTGGCAAGTATTTTAATGAAGCAACGAGCAGTCCTTCAGCTAGATATAAAACATATGTTATAAGTGGTAATAATAATCCTGATAAGATCGATAATTTGCTAAAGTTCTTAGACAAGCAGCAAATTAGATATGGAACTACTAATTCTCGCAAGAGTTTTAAAGGATTTAACTTCAATAGCAACAGCTCGAGTAATGTCACACTATCTGGAAAAGATGTAATTATCAGCACTTATCAGCCTAAGTCTAAGTTAGTTACCAGCTTATTTGAACCGGTTGCCAAACTCTCAGATTCACTAACCTATGACATTACGGCCTGGTCATTACCCTACGCTTATGGCCTCGAAACATATGCTCTTACAGATCGTATAAATGTTGATAACACATATAACAAAGTAGATGTAAACAATTCATTATCAGCAGATAAACCTTACGCTTATATAAGCAAATACAACAGTCTTGATGATGTAAAGTGGCTCTCTGCCATATTACAGGAAGGCATAAATGCACGTGTCGCGACTAAACCATTTTCGCTGCAAGGCAAAAGCTACGACCGGGGCACTATAGTAATTACCCGAAGAACAAATGAAAAATTCGGAAGCAAATTTGACGAACTGATCAAGAAACATGCAGCTGATTATTACAGACAAATCGATGCTGTTACTACTGGCTTTGCAGACAGCGGTACCGATCTGGGCTCTGGAGATATTGCCAGACTTAAGGCACCAAAAGTCGCACTTCTTGCCGGGGAGCAAACTTCATCTTTAGGCTTCGGTGAGATATGGCATTTCTTTGAGCAACAAATTAACTACCCCGTTACAGCGATCGGTACAGATTATTTCAATCAGGTAGAGCTGTCAGATTATGACGTGCTCATCGTACCCAATGGCTGGTACAGCCTTTTTGATGAAAGTACGCTTAAAAATGTGAGTAGCTGGGTAAGAGATGGAGGTAAACTCATTTTAGTAGGTTATGCTCTTAACGCTTTTAAAGATAAAAACGGATTTGGCTTAAAGGAATTCAGATCTGATGAAGAGAAGAAAGCGTTGGATAAAGAGCCCACAGAGCAAGAAATCTTAATGAATTATAACAAAGAAGAGCGTGATAGACTTTCTTCTTCAATATTTGGCGCCATTTTTAAGATTTCCTTGGACAACACACACCCGTTAGCATACGGCTATGGTCGAGAATATTTTACCCTCAAAACCAGTAGCGCTCGTTACGCATTTTTAGATAACGGTGGCAATGTAGGCATACTCAAAGGAGAGGCACAACCTGTAAGTGGATTTGCTGGCTATAAAGCAACCGAAAAACTGGAAGACAGCCTCGTGTTTGGTGTACAAGACAAAGGAAGTGGCCATGTGATTTATATGGTTGACAACCCTCTCTTTAGAGCATTTTGGGAAAACGGAAAGCTGCTTTTCTCTAATGCGGTCTTTATTGTAGACTAGTGAGTTTTACACATACGATAAAAGTTTCAGCCGATGCCATTGATCAAATGGGTCATGTCAATAATGTGGTGTATGTAAGGTATGTACAGGAAACAGCTGAAGCACATTGGAAGACAATTGCTTCAAATCAACTTCAGCAAACCGTACTTTGGGTAGTGCTTAGACATGAGATTGATTATAAGTCTGCTGCTTTTGAAGGTGACCTTTTAAATTGCACCACGTGGATTGAAAAAAACGAGGGGCCTAAAATGCCGCGTTTTGTCACAATAAAAAATGAATCTGGTAAGGTGTTAATAGAAGCCAAAACCATGTGGTGTGCTGTTGATACACAAAAACATCGGCCAATTAGGATAAGTCAGGAGATTTACGACTTATTCAAAGGGTAAAAAAATGACTTCAGCTTTTAATTACTGCTGAAGTCATTTTTCATTTCTATGTTGGTTGTTAACCAAGACTTTATTTTCTCTATAAAACGGATAAGGCCGCTTCGTAATTTGGCTCATCCACGATTTCAGAAACCAATTCTGAATGGATAACTTTTCCATCTTCATCTAGTACGACAACGCTGCGAGCATCTAAGCCTGCCAAAGGTCCATCCTGTATTTTCACTCCAAGTGCTTCGGCCATAGATGAAGACCTGAAGTCAGAGGCCGAGATCACATTTTCTATACCTTCAGCACCGCAGAATCTTGCATGTGCAAATGGTAAGTCTTTGGAAACACAAAGTACAACAGTGTTATCCAGGTTTGCCGCTTTCTCATTAAATTTTCTCACCGATGTAGCACAAGTATCAGTATCTACACTAGGGAAAATGTTGAGGATTACTTTTTTTCCTTTAAAATCCTGAAGTGATACTTCCGATAAATCGGTTTTTACCAAAGTAAAATTGCTGAGTGTTTCTCCGTTTTTTGGGAGCTCTCCGTTTGTATTTACTTCATTGCCTTTTAATGTTACTTTTGCCATCGTTATTGTTGTTTAGTTGGTTACTTCAACATTTCATCTATGGTATTTGTTGCCACAAAATGATAATTTGGCCGGGCTTTTTCATACACTTCTCTAGCCATCTTGGTACCTGCCTCGGTCTTTACCAGCTCTCCATAAATAGGGCTTAAAAACTTACGCCTTCCGGTGTTTATTAAGAAAGTTTCAAGTCGACCGTAGGCTGATTCATATTCATGTTTTACAGATTGCACGAGCCAGGCTGCCAGCACTTCGCTATTTCCCGTTTTGGTAAAGCCAAATTGATCATCCAACTCCTTCAGCTCAGCTATCTTCATGGTGTCAGGTATTGCTCTCACAAAATGTAACCATTCATGCGAACTCCATTCCTCAGACTCAAGCTCTTCTGCCGGTGTACCCTGAACGAAGCGATTCATTTCTTTATCGACTTTTTCAAACCGATCAGACTCAGGTATAACTGCATCATCTGGTAGGCCTGGTTGATAAATCCATTCGTTTATTTTAACTGTACCAATGTTGATACGCTCTTTATCGATGAGGTTTGTTTCTAAATACTCTATAAAAGCCTCGGTAGTCATCACTTTGAAAGCATTCTCTGTAAAGTATTGCTTCACAAAAGCATCCCATTTTTCTCTGCCAACCTTTTCTTCCAGATACCTTAAAAAAAAGTAGCCTTTATCATAAGCTATCGATGTTACGCCATCGTCAGGGTTGCGCCCTTCGAGCTCAAGCTTGAGGTGCGTGTCTTTGGCATTGTCATCAGCAATCATCTCAGCTATTTCATCTTGCAAATCCTGAGCAGCTAGTGAAGCCAGCATTTCTGAATAGTCACGGCCATACAACGACTCCATAATACGATGCTCAAAATAAACGGTAAATCCTTCATTGAGCCAGAAATCATTCCATGTAGCGTTGGTTACAAGATTACCTGACCAGGAGTGCGCCAGCTCATGTGCCACCAAAGAGGTGAGTGATCTATCGCCTGCTAAGATCGTAGGTGTGGCAAAGGTCAATCTTGGGTTTTCCATCCCACCAAACGGAAAGCTAGGCGGCAATACTATAATGTCATAACGGCCCCACTTATAAGGCCCATAAAGATCTTCTGCTGCGGTGATCATTTTTTCTAAATCACCAAACTCGTAGGCTGCCTTATCTAAAACCGAAGGTTCAGCATAAACACCACTACGCTCACCCAATGAAACGAACTCTACATAACCCACAGAGAGTGCAAGCAAATAAGCCGGGATCGGCTCTTCCATCTTAAAACTATACTGTCCATCAGCACTTACTTTTTGTGGATTTTCGGCACTCATAAGTGCCATCATACCCTGAGGTACTTTTACTGTGGCATTATATGTAAATCTAATCCCCGGAGAATCTTGAATAGGCACCCAGCTTCTCGCTAAAATCGCTTGAGACTGTGTAAACAAAAATGGCCCATTACCATCAGCAGTCTGTACAGGGTCTAGCCACTGCAGTGCTTCTGCCGCTTTACTTGTTGTATAGTTTACAGTGATTGTTTTAGTATCCGGAGTAATGGCCACTTCTAACGACCGTCCAAGGTGCTTATCATAATCGCCCAGGCTGTAATCCATATCCTCACCATTCGACTTTACAGAAGTAATGTTTAGTCCTTTGGTGTCAAGCATCACTTTGGCAGCATCTTTACTATTTTCTAAATGCAGTACAGCTGTAGCATTAATAACTTTATTTTGAAAGTTTACGCTAGCAGCCCAATCAAGGTGAGTGACCTTTGACTCTTCCGGTATGGCATAACTATGAGGATCTTGTATGGTCATTTCTTGTTCTTCATTGGTTGTTTTTTCTGTGCAACTGAAAAATATCAATGCATAGAAACAAAATATAGCTTTAGTTTTCATATTAGTTATAAATAAATTCTCCTTTGTCGCTTTTTACAGTCACTTGCTTTTTGTCACTAGCCTCTACACGACCGATAATTTGTGCATCTATATCAAAGCTTTTAGAGATATCAATTACCTCTTGCGCATCTGATTCGTCAAGGTAGAGCTCTAAACGATGGCCCATATTAAACACTTTATACATTTCTTTCCAATCTGTTCCGCTCTCCTCCTGAATGGCTTCAAATAATGGTGGAATGTCAAAAAGGTTGTCTTTAATGATGTGCAGCTTATCGACAAAGTGTAAAACCTTCGTTTGAGCGCCTCCGCTACAATGTACTGCCCCATTAACTTTGCCTTTTAGCTGACTTAAAATTTTGGCCATAACCGGTGCATATGTTCTTGTCGGAGAAAGTACCAGCTTACCCATGTCGACAGGTAAGTCTTGTATACGATCTGTAAGTTTATATTTGCCTGTATAAACCAATTCTTTAGGTACGTCCTGGTCATGGCTCTCAGGATATTTTTCGCTATATGAATTATGAAAAACGTCATGACGAGCAGAAGTAAGGCCATTACTTCCCATTCCTCCGTTGTAAGCATCTTCATACGTAGCTTGCCCGTAAGAAGCAAGGCCAACTATTACATTACCTGCCTTGATATTGGCATTGTCAATAACATCCGAGCGCTTCATCCTTGCTGTAACGGTACTATCCACTACTACAGTACGCACTAAATCACCTAAATCAGCCGTTTCGCCACCTGTGCTTATAATATTTACGCCATTGTCGCGAAGCATTTGTAATATTTCCTCGGTACCGTTGATCAATGCCGCAATCACCTCACCGGGTATCAAATTTTTATTTCTACCTATTGTGGAAGAAAGCAATATGTTGTCTAGTGCTCCGACACATATAAGGTCATCAATATTCATGATGATCGCATCCTGAGCAATTCCTTTCCAGACGGATAAATCTCCTGTCTCTTTCCAATACATGTAAGCGAGTGAAGATTTTGTACCCGCACCATCTGCATGCATAATGGTACAGTACTCGGGGTCACCGCCCAGATAGTCTTCAACTATTTTACAAAAAGCTTGTGGGTAGAGCCCTTTGTCAATGTTTTTAATGGCATTGTGTACATCTTCTTTAGATGCAGAAACTCCTCGCTGTGCGTATCGTTCACTCATAGTTATTTAATTGTATAAAGGTAAGGCGATACAAAAATAATAAAATAAGCTGCTGATACAGATTAATAATAAATAACTATCTGCGACCATTGGTAAAAGTCATTTTGGTAGAGTTTACTTTTTTGCAGAAGTTAGTTATCACATATCAACTTTGTAAAAATGAAATATCTGCTCATAGCTCTTGCCCTAATATTCTGCGCATGTCAAAATCAACCAATAACTGATGAAGGCTTTATAGAGGTTAAAGGTGGTAAGATTTGGTATAAGGTACTAAACCCAGAGGCTGAAGCAGCACCTGTAATGATTGTACATGGTGGACCTGGCAGCAGAAGTTGTAACACGATAGAAGGTTATAGCCTATTGGCTGAACATAGACCTGTCATTTTATTTGATCAACTCGAATCAGGTTTGTCTGACCACCCCAATGATACTACCCTTTGGAAACTTCCGTATTTTGTAGATCAGGTTGAGGCAGTAGCGAACCACCTGCAGCTAGATCAGTATCATTTGCTAGGTAACTCCTGGGGAGGGGCAATAGTAGCGGAATATATGCTCACAAAAGAGACTAAAAATGTTGCTTCTGTTATATTTTCAGGGCCTTTATTAAGTACTCCACGCTGGATAGAAGATGCTAAAGTTTTGCTTTCAAGACTTTCTCAACCTGTACAGGATACTATAAAAAAATACGAAGCTTTAGAGGAGTACAACAACCCTTACTACCTGGCCGCTACCGATACATTTTATGCAAACTTTCTTTCTAGAAAACAGTGGCCTCCTCAAAGCTATACGGCCTGTGACACCGTGCCAGGCTTCAATTCCAAAATTTATAATTACATGTGGGGACCCACAGAATTTACTGCCACGGGTACGTTACAAGATTTCGACAGGATAGACCAGTTGCATAAAATTGAGAAGCCCACACTTTTCATTGCTGGCGAGTATGATGAGGTACTACCGGAGACACTTGAGTTGTTTCAATCGAAAGTAAAAGATTCAGAGGTTGCAATCGTGTCAAATGCAGGCCACAGCAAAACCACTGATAACCCAGAAGAGTTTGCAGAAAAATTGGAGTCTTTTATGAGCAACGTAGAGTGATTTAAATTCCAAAATGAGAATTAAGCGTTTTCGCCAGGCCTTAATTTAAGGTTATTTAGAAAAGATCCATCTAGGTCTTTTTCTATAATGATCTAATTGCCCGTATCTCCATCATCGTCAAAGAAACGGTCTTCATCAAACTCTTCTTCAGACACTTGCTTCTTTTCACCTAACTCAAGAATCTTAAATTCTGTTCTACGGTTTACCTGATGTTCCTCCTCAGTTTTAGCATTTGGAATAATCAACTTGGTTTCACCATATCCTTTAGCCACCAGCCTATCTTTACTTATTCCTTGAGACACGATATATTCTACAGCTGACTTAGCTCTTCTTTCTGAAAGTCTCATATTATAATCATCTGGGGCACGATCATCGGTATGTGAACTAAGCTCAATTTTTAGCTCAGGATTATCATTTAGAATGGTAACAAGTTTATCCAGCTCAATGGCCGCATCTTCACGGATGTAGGACTCATCGAGATCGTAATAGATATTGTCTAAGACGAAGACTTTGTTCTTCTCAATTTTTTCTAGCACCAACGTGGTGTCATACTGTACATCAGTCACAAGGTCTGTTAACGTGGTTCGGTCAACTGCCTTACCAACTGTCGTAAATTCACCTCTGGTTATCAGGTATTGGTTTTCCCCACCAATTTTTTCACCTACAAGGTTGTAGTGCTCATGTTCGTAAACTCTAAACAGAAATTTACCATCATCTCCGGTTGTGGTTTCGTCTAACACCTCTTTCTTATAATCCAGCAATTGCACGTTTACACGAGGTAAAACTTCCAGATCACCCTTATCATTATGAGTCATGGTGACACCCTGCAAGTAATAATTTACAATTTTCAGGTTCGGGTCTTCATTTACGAAAGTGTATATATCATCATCTCCAGCTCCTCCAGCTCTGTTAGAAGTAAAGAACCCTCTATCAGCTTTGAAAAGAAACATACCGAAATCATCGGCATTGGAGTTTACCGGTTCAGCCAAATTTTCTATAAAAGTCTGACCGTTCCTCCTTTGGGCTACAAAAATATCGAGGCCTCCAAAACCAGGGTGGCCATCACTGGCAAAATACATATGGCCATCATCTGAAATGTATGGAAACATCTCATTACCTGCAGTATTAATTTCACGGCCTAAGTTTTTTACTTTATAAAATCGGCCTCTGGCGTTGAGGCGGGCAGAATAAATATCAGTTCCTCCATAACCTCCCGGCCTGTTTGAAGCGAAATATAGTGTGCGCCCATCTCTGCTAAATGCGGGTGAAGAATCCCAATAGCCCGGATTATTGATGTTAAGAATTCTAGGTTCTGTCCAGCGACCATTACGGTTTCTGGTAATAAAGAGATTTACGTCTGCAGTTCCTTTCTTTTTACCAGAGTTGCCACGTGCAAATACCATTGTTTTACCATCCGGGCTAAAGGTCACCGAACCTTCATTGATATTAAAATTATTGATTAAATCATCAAGTGGCTTAATAGAGGTGGTGTCTACATTAGCACCTCTGGTTTTTACTCGGTAAATATTAGTAAATGGCGTACCGGTTGCCTGATAAATTTTGTTGTTATTGGCCCTTGATGATGTAAAGTACAGTTCTCCATCATTGTAAACTGGTGAGTATTCGGCTGATGGTGTATTAATATCATCGAGATTTTTAACTCTAAAATAACTTTCCTTGGCTCTTAACTCATCTAGATTATTGAGGTTACTATACTCTTCATTTGCCCTTACAAGCAGCTCTTCATTTTCGGCCTTTTCTATAAATGCTTCTAGCTCTTTTTTGGCTTCCTGATATTTACCATTTGCCTTGAGAGAAAATACATAGTTTAACCTGATTGAATCATTCTTCAGGCCATTTTTAAGTGCCGTTTCATAATAAGGAAGAGCATGCTGCACACGGTTTGATTGTCGGAAGGACTCAGCTATAAAATAAGCTGCTTCAGCGTTATTGGGCTCGTTTTCTAAGATACGTGAATAAAGGTCTATTGAGTTTTGAAACTCGCCTCGATCAAAGGTTTTGGAAGCCTTTTTTTCTAAACTACAAGATGTGGCAAATGCCAACATAATGATAGCAAGAAGCCCTTGTTGTAGTAATTTCATACTTAAAGTTAAAAATTAAAATGCCCTTACTGCTATAACGACAGGTGATTTACATATGTTGTAAACCACTTAACTAAAGTATCGGCTCATCCAAGTGTCTTTGGCAGGTACCAACCATGACGATTCCAGGTCTTTTTTATTGCCTACCAAATTATTAAACATCAAGGTATCCTCTTTAATCAACCCTTCTTCAACTTTTGACTTTAAAGTG
>NZ_SMMD01000382.1 GCF_009711475.1 Fulvivirga aurantia | reverse complement strand
TAGTGATAATATTAAGCTTTGTGAGTATCTGCAGCTTTGCCCAGAAGATAGAGTCAAGCGGTAATTGGGGTAGTAGTAATATTTGGGAAGATAATGACATTGCTGGGCCGGGAGACGATGTAGACTTACTCGAAGATTTATCAGTAACTATTAGGTCTGGTGAGACATTTACCGTGTCTAAACTCACCGTCAAGAAAAATAGTACTCTGACTATCGAAACAGGCGGTACTTTAATTGTAACAGGTGAGTTTAAGTTAGAGGATAACACCAACATTGTAGCTGATGGTAATTTGGAAATACAAGGTGATTTAATTCTTGAAAAAGATGTGCAGGCAAACATAGCAGGTGCTGTACAGGTAGATGGAGACTTTACCGCTAAGGAGGGCTCTGACCTGGTAATAGATGGATCATTAAATGTTGATGGTGATGTAGATTTTGAAAAAGACGTGACAGTCACGGGCGATGGAGTTTTTACTTATAATGGATCATGCTCTGATGTTGATGGTACTTGTAATTCGGTAGGACCGCTACCTGTTGATCTACTCTACCTGAGTGGTGAGGTTAAGAACAAATCAGTTGTAATTACATGGGCGACTTCTACTGAAATAAATAACGATTACTTTTTATTAGAAAGGTCTGTAGACGGGGTCAATTATGAGAAAGTAAAAACAATCGAAGGTGCTGGAAATAGCAGCTCCACATTAAAATATGAAGTGATTGATGATAACCCTTTATTCGGTCAATCATATTACAGACTTACACAAGTAGACTTTGATGGCGCTTACGAAGTGTTTAACCCTGTAGCTGTATATGTGTCGAGCCTGTCAGAAATGGCGGTTTACCCTAACCCAGCTGTAAAGGGTACTGATTTGAAGGTTTTCTCAGGGGCACAGGAAAATGTGAAGTTTGCTATCTATAATACAGAAGGTGTGGCTATTGTATCTCAAATGTTGCAGAGCGGCCAAAACATTATTGCTTTAAGTGAAGACATAAAGTCAGGATTCTACATTGTAAAAATGACTTCAGGGGATGATCAAATAGTAAAACGACTCATTATAAAATAAAACACAACTACCTAAGTAGCTTGCCCCTTTCCATCTCTCCGGTTTGGGGCTTTTTTCATAAAATTTTTGGTAGCTCTTTTAAGATATCTTCAGTCATTTTAGAGAGATCATAGTCGTGAGACCAACCCCAATCGTCCCTTGCTGCTGAATCATCTACAGAATCTGGCCATGAGTCAGCAATCTTTTGTCGGAAATCAGGTTGGTATGAAATACTAAAGTCAGGAATGTGTTTTTTAATTTCAGAGGCAATTTCTTCTGGTGTAAAGCTAATAGCTGCAATGTTGTAGCTAGATCTTACTTTCACATCTGCCTTATCAGCCTCCATGAGCTGGATGGTAGCTTTAATCGCATCATTCATGTACATCATCGGTAGATAAGTATTCTCTGATAAAAAGCACTCGTAGCTTTTTTGCTCCAATGCCTGATAAAATATATCTACTGCATAGTCAGTCGTGCCACCACCCGGTTTAGCTTTATAGCCAATAAGTCCCGGGTATCTCAGACTACGTACATCAACACCATATTTTTCGTAATAATATTCACACCATCTTTCTCCAGCTAATTTGCTAATTCCATAAACCGTATTCGGGTCCATCACAGTATTCTGTGGAGTTTGCTGCATGGGAGTATTAGGGCCGAAAACGGCAATTGAGCTCGGCCAGTATATTTTTTCCAGCTTTTTGTCTTTTGCTATCTCTAAAATATTGAGGAGGCTATCCATGTTTAGCTTCCAGGCAAATTGTGGATTACTTTCTCCTTTTGCAGATAAGATGGCTGCCAAATGATAGATTTGAGTAACACTATAATTCTCTACGATCTGTTTTAGCTTATCAGCATTCATGACATCTAATTCCTCAAAAGGGCCATCAGCCAATTCACCGGAAGGTTTTCTCAAATCAGTAGCAATTACATTGTCTTTTCCATGATTGCTTCTCAAAGCCAGGGTAAGCTCAGATCCCAATTGTCCGCAGGCGCCAGTGATTAGTATTTTTGTCATGATATGGTGTTTATATTACGAGGTGCGAAATTAGCAATTTCGCAAAGGGTTTTCAAACGTTTTCGATTTATTGGAATCACGTAATCTTGAGCGAATTGCCAATAATCTATAAGAAAGCGTTCAGATCAATTTACACATCTTCATATT